>NZ_JBHSBI010000003.1:276802-513965 GCF_042650645.1 Nonomuraea purpurea | reverse complement strand
CCCACCCGGGTCCGAGAAACGTCAAGCACCCCGTTCCACAGCACGGGCCGCGCAAGCGGCACGAGCTGCCGCATAGCGGCACGGGAATCCCCGTCCCCTTTAGGACGGGGAGCAGGTCAATCGTGAGCACGCTGGCGGCAACCATCGTCGGCGGTAGGTTCTCCGTCGTGCTGACCCAGACAGCCCCCGCCACGGCAGAGCGCCGCGGCCAAGCCCCCCTTGCGATCGGCCACCGCGGCGCCAGCGCTCACCGGCCCGAGCACACCCTCATGTCGTACGAGGCCGCCATCGCGATGGGCAACGTCCTGGCCGCCTACCTGGGACTGCTGACCACCGAGGTGGAGGACGCGTGCCGGGCCGTCGTGGCATTCGGGCGCGGCGACCACACCGGGGTGGTGGACCTGCTGTATCCGATCAGGCATCGCGTCAACGAGTTCGGCGGCAGCCACGCGCAGCGGGACGCCGTGCAGAGGACGCTGCTGGAGTCGGCGTTGCGGGCGGGGGCGTGGGACGTGGCCAGGGTCCTGGTCAGCGAGCGGATCAGCGTGCGGCCACGCAGCCCGTACAACTGGCTCAAGCAGGCGGCGCTCGCGGACATGCTTGGGAACCGGGCCGCCTCGGCCGCCGCCCGTGAACGGGCGGACGGGCTGGCACGCGCTGTTCTGTAAATGTGTGGTTTGACAACACATCTTTGATGCATACAGTTTGTGGAGCCACGCATCTGTGATGCAGACTCTAGGGGGACCCATGCCCGACTACGGCCACGACCTGCTGTTCGGGTCCTTCATCACTCCCGTGAACTCCGCCCCGCACCAGGCGGTCGACCTCGCCCGGGTCTCGGAGGCCGCCGGCCTGGACCTCGTGACCTTCCAGGACCACCCCTACCAGCCCGGTTTCCTCGACACCTGGACGCTGCTGTCCTACGTGGCCGCGCGCACCGAGCGGGTGCGTCTGTCGGGCAACGTGATCAACCTGCCGCTGCGCCCGCCGGCCGTGCTGGCCCGCGCGGCGGCCAGTCTCGACGCGCTCAGCGGCGGCCGGGTCGAACTCGGCCTGGGCGCGGGCGGCTTCTGGGACGCGATCGAGGCCATGGGCGGAGGCCGGCTCACGCCCGCGCAGTCGGTGGACGCCCTCAGCGAGGCGATCGACGTCATCAGGGGCGTCTGGGACGCCGACGCCAAGGAGTTCTTCCGCTTCGACGGCGCCTACTACCAGGTCGACGGCGCCAAGCGCGGGCCCGCCCCGGTCCACGACATCGGCATCTGGCTGGGCGCCTACAAGCCGCGCATGCTCCGTCTGACCGGGGCCAAGGCCGACGGATGGCTGCCGTCGCTGCCGTACATGAAGAGCCTCGACCAGCTCGCCGAAGGCAACGCGATCATCGACGAGGCCGCGGCCGAGGCGGGCAGGGAGCCCGCGTCGGTGCGGCGGCTGCTCAACATCGGCGGCCGGTTCGGCCCGCCGAGCGACCGGCTGTTGTCGGGGCCGCCCGAGCAGTGGGCCGAGCAGCTCGCCGCGCTCACCCTGCGGTACGGCGTCAGCGGCTTCATCCTCATCGGGGACGATCCGGCGGCAGTGGAGATCTTCGGGCAGGAGGTCGCGCCGGCCACGCGCGAACTCGTCGCCGCCGAGCGGGCCGGCAGGTAGCCATGGTCACGGTGCCAAGCAACCAGGCAAGAGCCCGCCACCGCGACATCGACTACGACGCTGTCCCCGGCCACCTGACGGCCATCGAGCCGGGCGACGCCGGTTACGCCCGCGTCCGCTCCACGTACCTGCGCGGCGGATCGCCCGGCCTCGTCCTGCGCCCCGGCACGCCCGCCGAGGTCGCCGACGCGCTCGCCTTCGCCCGCGCGCAGCCGGTCAAGCTGGGCATCCGCAGCGGCGGCCACGGCATCAGCGGGCGCTCCACCAACCACGGCGGCATCGTCATCGACGTCTCCCGGCTGGACGCCATCGAGGTGCTCGACGAGCGGACCCGCCGCGTCCGCGTCGGGCCCGGCGCCCGTTGGAGCGAGGTGGCCGCCGCGCTCGCCCCGTACGGCTGGGCGCTCACCTCCGGCGACTACGGCGGCGTCGGCGTCGGCGGCCTGGCCACCGCGGGCGGCATCGGCTGGCTGGTGCGCGAGCACGGCCTGACCATCGACCACCTGCGCGCGGCCGAGCTCATCCTGGCCGACGGCACGCACGTCAGGGCCGACGACGGCGAGCACGCCGAGCTGTTCTGGGGCCTGCGCGGCGCCGGGGCCAACTTCGGCGTCGTGACCGCCTTCGAGTTCGAGGTGGACGAGGTGGGCGACGTCGGTTTCGCCCAGTTCGTCGTGGACGCCACGGACACGGCCGGCTTCCTGCACCGCTGGGGCGCCGCAGTCGAGGCGGCGCCGCGCGAGGTCACCAGTTCGCTCATCATCGGCGGCCCCCGCCCGGGACAGCCGCTGCTCGCCCACATCATGACCGTCGTCGACGCCGCCGACCCCGACACGGTGATCAGCCGGCTGCGGCCCATCGCCGCCACCGCGCCGCTGCTCGACCAGAGCATCCAGATCGTCCCGTACGCCGCGCTCATGAACGCGCCGCACGGCCCGCACAACGGCCACGGCGAGCCGGTGACCCGCTCCGCGCTGGCCGACCACCTCACCCCCGAACTCGCCGTGGACGTGGCCCGCCTGATCGAGAGCGGCGAGTCGTACTTCTTCCAGATCCGCTCCGCGGGAGGGGCGGTCGGCGACGTCGCGCGGGACGCGACCGCCTACGCGGGCCGCTCGGCCAACTTCTCGCTGTCCGCCTTCGGCGCCGCCCGCACCCGCCTGGACCGGATCTGGGATGACATGCGCCCGCACTTCTCCGGCATCTACATCAATTTCGAGACCGACCAGCGCAGCGAACGCCTCCACGAGGCCTACCCGGAGCCGACCTTAGACCGCCTGCGCGCGCTCAAAGGCCGCTACGACCCTGACAACGTCTTCCGCGACAACTTCCCCATCGCCCCTTAAAGGACTTCCGACAGCGCCCTGGCCGCCCGGGTGACGAGCGTGCCGTACTCGGCTCTGAGCTCGTCCGGCATGCGGCTGGACGGGGTGGAGATGCTGAGGCTGGCGATCGGCCCCTCGGGGCCGAGGACGGCGGCGGCCACCGCGGCGATGTCGGAGCGCCACTCGCCCCGATTGTCCGCATAACCCCGCACGTGCACCGCCTCCAGTTCGGCCCTGAGCGCCTCGGGATCGGTGATCGTGGTGTCGGTGTAGGCCGGCAGCTCAGGCAGTTCGCCCGGCGGCCTCGACAGGTGCGCGAGCACGGCCTTGCCGTTGGCCGAGGCGTGCAGCGGCAGCCGGATGCCCAGCGGCAGCACGATGCGCAGCGGCTTGTCGGTCTCCAGTCGCTCGATCAGCACGACCGCGTCGCCCTCGGGCACCATCAGGTGGATCGTCTCGCCGGTGCGCTGGCGTAACTCCTCCATGACCGGCATCGCCGCGTCACGCAGGCCCAGTTCGGTGCGGCGGGCCACCTGCAGGGCCTTGCTCGTCACCTGCCAGCGCGTCACCTCGCCCCCCGCGGGCCTGATCCACCCGGCCTCGTGCAGCGTGTGCAGCGACCGCTGCACCGTGCTCTTGGGCAGGCCGAGCCCGCGCGACACCTCGCCCACGCCGATGGGCTGGCGGGCGGCGACCTCTTCGAGCACGCGCAAGGCGTTGATCACGTTCTGCATCCATTGACTCCTTTGCGGGCTGATCTTAACCTTAGTGAACCGCACAGCGGCACACCGTGCCGTGTGATGGCACGGAGGAGAGACAGTGGGCCGCCACTTCCTGCAGATCCCCGGTCCGACCAACGTCCCGGAACGCGTGCTCAGCGCCATCGCCCAGCCCACCGTCGACCACCGGGGGCCCGCGTTCGCCACGCTCGCCACCGAGCTGCTCGAACGCCTGAAAGGCGTCTTCCAGACCCGCTCCCACGTGATCGTCTACCCGTCGTCGGGGACGGGCGCCTGGGAGGCGGCGCTGGTCAACACGCTGTCGCCCGGTGACAAGGTGCTGGCGTTCGAGACCGGGCACTTCTCCACACTCTGGTGCGAGATGGCCGCCAAACTCGGGCTGGTCGTCGACGTGGTCCCCGGCGACTGGCGGCACGGCGCCGATCCGGGCGCGCTCGACGGCCTCCTGACCCCCGACGTGGCCGCCGTCATGGTGGTGCACAACGAGACCTCCACCGGCGTGCGCAGCCGCGTGCGCGAGATCCGCCAGGCCATCGACCGGGCCGGGCATCCGGCGCTGCTGCTGGTGGACACGATCTCGTCGCTCGGCTCCATGGACTACCGCCACGACGAGTGGGGCGTGGACGTGACCGTCGGCTGCTCGCAGAAGGGCCTGATGCTGCCGCCCGGCCTCGGCTTCAACGCCGTCAGCGAGAAGGCGCTGGCCCACCGGGGGCGGCTGCCCCGCTCGTACTGGGACTGGGAGCCGATCATCGCGGCCAACCGGCAGGGCTTCTTCCCCTACACCCCGCCCACCAACCTGCTGTACGGGCTGCGCGTCGCGCTCGACCTGCTGGAGGAGGAGGGCCTGCCCGAGGTGTTCGCCCGGCACGACCGCCACGCCGAGGCCACCCGGCGGGCCGTGCGCGGCTGGGGGCTGGAGGTGCTCTGCGCCGACGAACGCGAACACTCCAGCGCGCTCACGGCGGTGCTGATGCCCGACGGGCACGACGCCGACGCCGTCCGGCGGCTCATCCTGGAGCGGTTCGACATGTCGCTGGGCACCGGGCTCGGGCGGCTGGCCGGACGCGTGTTCCGTATCGGGCATCTCGGACATTTCACCGACCTGATGCTCGCCGGCACGCTGAGCGGGGTCGAGATGGGGCTGAGCGCCGCCGGGGTCCCGATCAAGGAGGGCGGGGTGCGTGCCGCGCTGGCGTACCTGGAGGAGGCCGGATGAGCCTGGCGCGGACCCTGTCGCCGCTGATCAGCGGCGACGTCAGAGACGATCCGTACACCAGGCACCTGTACGCCTCCGACGCCAGCATGTACGCCATCCAGCCCCTCGCGGTCGCCTTCCCCCGGCACGCCGACGACGTCCAGGCCCTGGTCGCCGCCTGCGGCGAACTGGGCGTGCCGGTGCTGCCGCGCGGCGCGGGCACCAGCCTGGCCGGGCAGACCGTCGGCGCGGCGGTGATCGTCGACTTCTCCCGGCACATGAACCGCATCATCGAGATCGACGGCGCGACCGCCCGCGTGCAGCCCGGCGTGGTCCAGGACCAGCTCAACCGGGCGGCGCGCAAGTACGGGCTGATGTTCGGCCCCGACACCTCGACCAGCAACCGGGCCACGATCGGCGGCATGATCGGCAACAACTCCGCCGGCAGCCACTCCGTCAGGTACGGCTCCACCGTCGACCACGTCCAGTCGCTGAAGGTCGTGCTCGCCGACGCCACCACTCCCGACCTGGCCACCGACCCCCGGCTGAACACGGCGGTCGCCGGCGCCCTGCGCGGGCTCGATCTGGAGGGCTTTCCGAGGTTCTGGCGGCACTCGGGCGGCTACCGCCTCGACCTGGCCGCCTCCGGCGACCTCACCAAGCTGATCGTCGGCTCGGAAGGGACCCTGGCCGTCGTCACCGAGGCCACCGTCGGGCTGGTCGAGCGGCCGAAGGCCAAGGCCATCGCCGTCGGCCACTTCACCTCCACCCCGGCCGCCATCGCGGCCACCGCCGACGCGCTCACCTTCGACGCCGCCTCGGTGGAGCTTCTCGACAAGGCCATCCTCGACCTGTCCCGGCAGCGCGTCGACTACGCCGGGCTCGGCGGCATCCTCGAAGGCGACCCGCAGGCGCTGCTGTTCGTCGAGTTCTTCGGCGACACGCCCAAGGAGGTGGCCGACCGCGTCGACGAGCTCGCCGCCACCTGGAAGGCGGGCGGCCACGGCTACCACACGCTGCGCGCGCTCACCGCGCGGCAGCAGTCGGCCGTGCTCAAGGTGCGCAAGGCCGGGCTCGGCCTGCTGATGGCCTCCAGCGTGGGCAGCCGCAGGCCGCTGGCGTTCGTGGAGGACACGGCCGTGCCGCCGGAGCGGCTGCTGCCCTACGTCGAGGAGTTCGCCGCCATCCTCGACCGGCACGGCCTGAGCGCCGGGTTCTACGGCCACTGCTCCGTCGGCTGCCTGCACATCCGCCCGTTCGTCGACCTGCGCGTCCCCGCCGAGATCGCCACCATGCGGGCGGTCGCCGAGGAGATCGCCGAACTGGCCGCCAGGCACGGGGGCGTGAACTCCAGCGAGCACGGCGACGGGCTGGCCCGCTCGGAGTTCAACCGGCGGCTGTTCGGCGAGGACCTCTACGAGGCGATGCGGCAGGTCAAGCGGATCTTCGACCCCGGCGGCCTGCTGAACCCCGGCAAGATCGTGGATGCCCCGCCGATGACCGAGCACCTGCGCGATCCTTCGATGCCCGAACCGCGCCCCCTGACCACCACGCTGTCGTTCGCGGACGGCATGCACGCCGCCGCCGACCGCTGCATGAACGTGGGCGTGTGCCGCAAGGACGACACCGGCGTCATGTGCCCGTCCTACATGGCCACCCGCGAGGAGGAGCACTCCACCCGAGGCCGCGCCAACGCCCTGGTCAAGGCCCTGTCGTCGGAGGACCCGCGCGGAGCGCTCGGCGACGAGCGCCTGCACGGCATCCTCGACCTGTGCCTGGAGTGCAAGGCCTGCCAGTCGGAGTGCCCGCTGGGCGTCGACATGGCGGCGCTGAAGAGCGAGTTCCTCCACCAGTACCAGGACATCCACGGCGTGCCGCTGCGCTCGCGGGTGTTCGGCGCGATCAGGACGCTCAACCGGCTGGGCTCGGCCACCGCGCCCCTGTCGAACTGGCTGGCCGGCTTCGCCCGGGGCCCGCTCGGCCTGAGCGGGAGCCGCCCGCTGCCCCGCTTCCACCGAGACACCCTCCTGCGCTGGCACGCCCGCAGGCCCGCCGCCCCGGGCACCGGCCGAGGCGAGGTCATCCTGCTCGCCGACTCCTTCACCTCCTACACCGAGCCCGGCATCGGCCGTGCCGCCGTCGAACTGCTCGAACGCGCCGGCTACCACGTGCGCCTGGAGGCGCGCGGCTGCTGCGGCCGCTCCAGCATCTCCAAGGGCCTGCTGGACCGGGCGCGGACGATGGCCGCCTCGATGGTCGCCCGGCTGGCCGAGTCCGACGCCCCGATCGCCGGCGTCGAGCCGTCATGCCTGCTCACGCTGAAGGACGAGTACGCGGCCCTGCTGCCGGGCGACCCCCGCGTGGCCGAGGTGGCCGCCCGCGCCAGGCTCGTCCCCGACCTGCTCACCGAGGCGATCGACGACGGCTCACTGACGCTGGGCGACGCCCTGCGCGGGCGCAGAATCCTCCTGCACGGCCACTGCCACGAGAAGGCCGTCGTCGGCACCACGGCCACGCGGGAACTGCTGTCCAGGATCCCCGGAGCGGAAGTGGAGGAGATCGACGCCGGCTGCTGCGGCATGGCCGGCTCCTTCGGATTCGAACGCGAGCACTACGACCTGTCCATGAAGATCGGGGGCCTGCGGCTGTTTCCGGCGGTGGCCGCGTCCTCGCCCGACACCCTGCTCGCGGCCACGGGGGTTTCGTGCCGCCAGCAGATCGCCCACGGCGCCGGACGCGCCGCCCGCCACCCGGTCGAGCTCGTCCACGAGGCGGCCGGACTGTCATAACGCTCGGGGGAGATCGGAGTCAGCAGTGTCCGCAGAACTCCTGTCCATTCTCGCCCTCATCGTCATGTTCGTCGTCGCCACCGTCTTCCCCGTGAACCTGGGAGCGCTGGCCCTCGTCGGCGCCTTCCTCGTCGGCACGCTGGCCGCGGGCATGAGCACCGACGACATCCTCGGGGCGTTCCCCGGCAGCCTGTTCGTGATCCTCGTCGGGGTGACGCTCCTGTTCGCGATCGCGACCAACAACGGCACGGTCGACTGGCTCGTGCGCGCGGCCGTGCACCTGGTGCGCGGGCGGCTGGCGGCCATCCCGCCGGTGGTGTTCGTCATCTCGGCGCTGCTGACGGCGGTCGGCGCCCCGGCCCCGGCGGTGGCGGCGATCCTGGCGCCCATCGCCTTCGGCTTCGCCGCCGACTACCGCATCCATCCGATGCTGATCGGGCTCATGGTGGCCCACGGGACGCAGGCGGGCGCGTTCTCGCCGATCAGCGTGCTGGGCGGGATCGTGAACGGGGTGACCAAGGACGCCGGCCTGCCCAGCGACAACCTGTCGCTGTTCCTGTCGAGCTTCGCCTTCAACGCCGCGGCCGGGGTGGTCGTCTTCTTCGTCTTCGGCGGCATGGACCTGCTGCGGCGCGGCTCCATCGCCCCGGACACGGCCCCCGGCGCCTCCGGGAACCCCGCCCCGTCCGGTGACGCGCCCACCTCGGAGAGTTCGGGGACCGCGACCAAGACCGCGCGGGACACCGCGACCGAGACCTCTTCGGCCGGAGGCGGCGGGCTGCGGCTCACCCCGCACCAGGCGCTCACGCTCACCGGCATCCTCGCCCTCTGCCTGGCCGTCCTGGCCTTCAAGCTCGACGTGGGCCTGACCGCCATCACCGTCGCCGTCATCCTGTCCCTGACCTCCCCGCGCACGAACAAGGGCGCCGTCGAGCGGGTCGCCTGGCCGACCGTGCTGCTGATCTGCGGCGTCGTCACCTACGTGGGCGTCCTGCAGGAGATCGGCACCGTCGACTACGTCGGCTCGGCCGTGGCGGCGATCGGCATCCCGCTGCTGGTGGCGCTGCTCATCTGCTACGTGGGCGGCGTCGTGTCGGCCTTCGCCTCGACCGTGGGCATCCTGGGCGCGCTGGTGCCGCTGGCCGTGCCGCTGCTGTCGCAGGGCTCGCTCGGGCCGATCGCGATGATCGCGGCGCTGTCGGTGTCGTCGGCCATCGTGGACGTCAGCCCGTTCTCCACGACGGGGGCGCTGCTCGTGGCCAACGTCAGGGGCATGGAACGCGACGTCTTCTACCGCCGTCTCCTCACCTACGGCGCGGCCATCGTCCTGGTGGGCCCCCTCGCCGCCTGGGCCGTGCTCGTGGCGCCCGGCTGGCTCGGCTAGGGCGTGCCGGCCCGCCTGGCCAGCATGGTGATCTGGCGGCGCATCTCCTTGTCCTCCCAGAAGCCGGTGTGGGCGCCGACCTTCGGCAGCGGCTGGCCGTACAGGAACCGGTCGGTCGGCGGATCGGCGAGCTCGACGTCCACCGGGCCCGGCGCCGACACCGGGCCGCCGATGTAGTCGGTGCGGCACCAGAAGTTCCGCCAGCACGCGACCTTGATGTCCGGTCCGTCCGCGAGCCGCCGGAAGAGAGCGTCGTTGAAGTAGGCGGGGAACGCCCACGCGTACAGGGTGCGCAGCGGCGAGCCGAAGGTGACCAGGGTGACCCGGTCCCGCTCGGGACGGGAGCGGGGCTGGGCGAGCGCGGCGACGGCGATGATCGTGCCCTGGCTGTGCGCGGCCACGAGCGGGACGCCGCCGTTGTCGTGCAGCCACCACAGCCGCCGCTGCACGTCGGGCACGGCCCGCTCGGCGTACGACGGCGGCGCGAGCGGATGCGAATGGCGCGGCCAGAAGGTGGCCACGTCCCACAGCACGCCGATGGTCCTGCGGTTGCGCTCGTCCCTCCACCCCTGGCGCAGCAGCCAGAGCATGACGACCGGCAGCGCCATCGCGATGCCGGCGCACACGCTGGTGAGCCAGTCGGCGTTGGCCGGGGTCCGGCCCGACAACCACAGGCGTGACTGGATCCACGCGAACAGCACGGCCCCGACCACGACGATCGAGGTGAGCAGCAGGTCGAGGTCGCGCGGCACCCGCGCCAGCCGCCGCGCCCTGGCCACGCGGCCCGGCCACGCCCGCACCAGCCGTTCCTGCCAGCCGGGGACCTGGCCGTCGCAGACCGTGGACACCCACCACTCGGGATGCGGCTCGGCGGGCGCGCTCTTCTCGCCGTACTCGGTCAGCACCTCGTGCCTGTCCGTCCACCCGCTGAGCAGCCAGCGCGTGCCCTCGTACAGCAGGAAGCAGATCAGCAGCAGCACGGGCACGACGATCAGGTACGGGGTGGCGTTGCGCATCATCGGCAACACCGCGATCGGCGTCTCGCCGCCCGCCGGCGCGGGCAGGCACCCTCCCCGGTACGGGTCGTCGCACGGCCGCACCGCGCCCAGCCCCTCGGCCACCAGCAGCAGCGTGGCCAGCATGACCGTGTTGAGCGCCGCTGCCGCCAGACCCAGGACGACGAACGGGGCGGCCCACCGGAAACCATCCCTTCCCCGGACGATCCCCACAAGGGCGATGACCACGCCGAGCCCGGCGCCGACGCAGACCCAGCGGTAGTCGGCCTCCCACACCGTCAGGAGCACGACGGCCCCGGCGGCCGCACCGCCGCCGAGGACCGTCCTCCAGCCCACACCCGGCCAGTCCTTCCTGGTGCAGGCGGCGGCGACGAGCGTGAGGGGGACCAGGAAGATCGCGCCGAAGACGCCGCCGTACACCCAGCCGGCGAACGCCTGCAGACCGGGCAGCTCGTGCGGGCCGGGCCCGAGCGGGTCACCAGGCGGCTGGGCGACGGCCAGCAGCGCGGAGACCACCACGGCCGAGGCGGCCGACCCCAGCAGGAGCCACGACAACCACGTGACCGGCCGGGCGCCGGCGAACAGCGCCCCCACCGCCAGCACCACCACGGCCACGGGCAGGGCCATGGCGATCGGGAGCCACGGCGTCGGCCGCACCCCGTGCGCGGTCCAGGCCACCAGCGCAGCGACGAGGGCGAGGGAGCCCGCCACGTGCAGGCGGGTCAGCGAGCGGGTGTAGGCGACGCCGTTCCAGAAGCCGGGGTCGGACAGGCCGAGGAAGGCCCGCCCGTCCTGCTCGGGCCGCTCCTTCCCGGGGACGGGCGCGGGCGGTTTGACCTGGTCGTAGCGGTTCTGGGTGGTCGAGGCGAGGACGTACAGAAGGGCGATCACCAGCAGCGGCACCACGGCCCCCACCAGAATCCGCACCCCGGGCAGGCCGGGCGGCAGCAACCAGGACGCCCAGCGCGCACACGAGGGCACGCCCCCGCACTGGTAGGCCACGTAGTCGATCGGGATCGCCGCGGCCAGCAGGACGAAGTTCAAGGTCAGGCCGAAGGAGGCCAGCCGGGCCGCCCACAGGAAGAGCCGGAAGCGGACCGGGCGTTCCGGCAGCCACGAGGGGAACATCCTGGCGGCCAGATTGGCCAGCGCGAACGGCAGCAGCACCAGCCACAACACCCGCCAGGCGCTGCCGGAGGTCAGCCCGCCCCACGAGTACGCCTCCACATGCCGCCCTTCCCGGTCCGCCGTGCGGTAGAAGCCGGCGATGCGGTCGCCCGCGACCTGCATGGGCTGCAGGTCGTCGAGCAGCGACTGCGGCGAGGTGCCGCCAACCCCGTGCAGCCGCAGCTCGGTGACGCCCGACAGGCCGTCGGGCCGGGAGGCCATTCCGGTGGGCATGGCGGGCCGCCTCTCCCTCGGGGTTCCATCATGAGTCGGCCCGGCGCGGGCGCGCATGAGTAACGGGGTACTCAGCGCTCAGCGGACGTCGTCGAGGGCGATGCGGGTGAGCTTGTCGGTGAGCGCGCACGACACCTGCGGCGCCTTGATCTCGTCGTCCTCGTCCTGCACCTGGAGTTTCGCGCTGCTGAGGCTGACGCTCAGGTAGTGGGCGTCGTTCTTGGCGCTGTTGGCGGCCCGTCGCACCTCGACGGAGTTCCCGCACGACCTGGTCATGTGCAGGTCCTTCGTGTTCTGCACGGTGTAGAGACCGTCCAGGCTGAGCCGGCGGCTCTTGAAGCGCGCCGTCTGCCCGGTGGCCCGCTGGCGCACGTGGAAGGCGAAGCCCGCCGACACCGTCAGCTCCTGGTTCTGCCCCGAGTTCGCCAGCACCAGCTCGCACCCGTACGGCCCGATGTAGCGCCGCTCCGTGAGCCGGTAGGCCCGCCCGAGCGCCCCCACCATCTCCTTCTGACGCGCGCACGGGTCCTTGCCGAGCACCCCCACCGCGCCCTTCTTCCGCGGCGGCAGTTCGAGGAGCGTGTCCATCACCTCGGCGAGGTACTCCTTGGCGGCCTCGCACCGCTGTGGCCACGGCTTGGCCTCCTGGCCGCGCGGCGGCGTCTGCCTCACGTCGAGGGAGAAGGCGCTGCCGGTCACGCCCTCGTAGGGCACCTTGATGTGGCAGCTTCTGTGGCTCTCCTTGTCGGTGGAGTACTCCTCGATGTAGATCGTGCGCCCGCCGAGCTGCTCCTTCTTGGCGTCCTTCGCGTCCCGCTCCCCGAACGAAGAATGCAGGCCGATCTTGAAGCTGTAGACGCTTTTGGCGGGGTCGGAGTAGCCGGTGAGCTCCTGGCAGTCGGTCATGCCGCGGCCCCGCACGACGAGTTGCTCGGGGCCGTACTTCTTCAGCGTGGGGTGCGTGACCAGCTCGCAGGGGTCGGCCGCGCGCACCCGCTTGAAATGGGCGGTCAGGTCGCCCTCCTCATCCGGGGGAGACGACTCCTGGGGGGACGACTCCTGCGCGGACGGCTCTTGGGAGGACGACGCGGCGCTTTCCTGCGGCGGCTCGGAATTTCGGGGCTGGATATTGGCGACCACGCCGCAGCCGCTCAATACGACGGCCGTGACCGCGATCACCAGAACATTTTTCCGGCGACATTTCAAAATCTCTTCAAACGTGCTGTCAGCCATGGTGGTACGGCACCTTACCGCAAATTCGCGAAGCCCCGATTGGCACGCTTCCACGATTTTCGAAGGGAGCCGCAACCCGTCGGACCTGGGCTTAGTCTCCCGTGGGGAGAAGTATCGTCGGAGTGGGAAAGGGGTTCGGGTGGGCCAGTGGAACGGGCGGCCGTACGGCGGCGGGCCGCAAATGCCGAACTACCCGCCGGCGCGCAAGAAGGGCGGTCACACCCTCTGGATCGTCGCCGGATGCGCGGCGGCGGTGGCCGTCGTCGTGATCGCGGCGGCGGCGGTCGTCGTCATGATGAGGAAGCCCGGCGAGCGGCCCCCGGCGACCCAGGCCGCGCAGAGCCCGGCCGCGGAAACACCGGCGCGCGAAACGCCCACCGCGGCTTCCAGCACGAAGCAGCCCGACAAGCCCCGGGCCCCCGAGGCCCCCGTGCCCTGCGACCCGGGCAGGGAGCGGGGCCCCCACTGCTTCCCGGCCTCGACACCCGGGGCGGCGTTCCTGAACCGCATCGAAAAGGCCATGAAGTGGCGCTGTTACAAATCCGGTGAGAAGGACGAAGCCGGCCTGACGATCAGGGACCCCGAGTGCCAGGCCACCAACAACGTCGACCAGGCGTACACCAAGATGGTCTCCCTCGGCTATCGGACCGCCCCGCGTCAGAAGGGCGGCCCGATGCAGAAGGTGTACATCGTCGCCTCCACGCACGCCGTCAACCGGGGCACGACCTTCAAGAACTCCGCGAAGCTGGGCACCCACGCGTTCGGCATCGCGGTGACGCACCTGTGGCCGGGCAACAAGGCGCTGCAGCACGAGGCCAAGCAGGCCCTGGCCAAGGTCCAGCGCGCCTGCACGCCCAACAAGATGATCGAGTCGGTACGGCTCTCGTCCGGGTACGAGATCACCTGCGGCGTCCCCACCCCCGTGGTGGTCGACAACAGGCAGGGCCAGCCGGTCCTGACCATCACCCAGTCCCTGGGCATCGGGGTCCCGTTCGACTACGGCATGAACTGACCTCCACTGGTCCCATGCCGGTCACCGGCCGTCCAGGACGGACACAGTCCGCGCGGATGAGTATCCACTTTCTCACTTGCCGTGGCGGAACAAATCCGCGTCGGGCAAGCTGCTGTCACCGACAGCGGCGGACCGAACCGGACAGGTGAGGGATCACGATGATGAGTGGGCGCTCCATGGGCAACCTTCCGCCGGAAATGTCCAGTTTGATTGGCCGCCACGAGGAACTGGCCACGATCAGGCGGGCATGCCTACGCTCACGGCTGGTGACGCTCACCGGCGTGGGCGGCGTCGGCAAGACCCGGCTGGCGCTGCGGGCCGCGGCCGCGCTGCAGTCACGCTTCCAGGACGGCGCCTGGCTGGTGGAACTGTCGGCGCTGGATGAGGACGCGCTGGTGCCGCACACGATCGCCGAGGCGCTGCCGCTGGCCGACAGGACGACCCGGCCGATGACGGAGGTGCTGGCCGAATACCTCGCCGACCGGGAGCTGCTTCTCGTCCTCGACACGTGCGAGCACCTGATCGAGGCGTGCTCCCGCACGGTGCGGGCGCTGCTGGAGGCCGCGCCCAAGCTCACCGTCATCGCCACCAGCCGCCGCCCGCTCGAAGTGCCGGACGAGCGCGCGCTGACCATCGACCCCCTGCCCGTCCCCGACGCCGAGGGCACGGGAGCGCAGGACGCCGTGCTGCTGCTGGCCGACAGAACCGCCGCGGTCGTGCCCGGCTTCGCCGTCACCGAGCACAACCGGGCCGCGCTGGCGCGACTGTGCCGCCGGCTGGAGGGCCTGCCGCTGGCGATCGAGCTGGCCGCCGCCCGCCTGCGCGAGCTGCCGGTCGAAGAGCTGTGCGAACGCCTGGACGACAGGTTCGCGCTGCTGGGTGACACCGACAGCGCCGTCCTCGACGCCGACCCGCCCTGGCACCAGGCGCTGCGGACCGCGATCGGCTGGAGCCACGAGCTCTGCACCCCGGCCGAGCGGCTGCTGTGGGCCAGGCTGTCGGTGTTCGCGGGCAGCTTCGAGGACGAAGCCGCCGTCCAGGTCTGCGCCGACGCGCGGCTGCCTGAACAGGACATCCCCGAACTGCTGGCCAGGCTGGCCGCCAAGTCGATCCTGATGTGGACGCCGACCGGCGGCGGCGAACGCCACCGGATGCTGGACACCATCCGCGAGTACGGCGCCATCTGGCTGCGCGCGCTGGGCGAGCAGGACACGGCCCGCCGCAGGCACCGCGACTTCTTCCTGCGCATGGCCCGCCGAGGCTCCGCCGCCTGGCTGGGGCCCGACCAGGTCTCATGGAACGACAGGATCATCGCCGAGCACGACAACCTGCGAACCGCACTCGACTTCAGCCTGACCGGCCCCGCCGACCACACCGGGGTCGAACTGGCGGCGGCGTT
The DNA here is from genome assembly GCF_042650645.1 of Nonomuraea purpurea. NCBI lineage: Bacteria > Bacillati > Actinomycetota > Actinomycetes > Streptosporangiales > Streptosporangiaceae > Nonomuraea > Nonomuraea purpurea. The sequence continues at coordinate 498,821 of NZ_JBHSBI010000003.1, read as the reverse complement.
GTGGTTCTTCTGGTACCCGTGCGGCTTCCTCAAGGAGGGCCAGCACTACCTCGAACGCGCCCTCGAACGCGACACCGAGCCCGGCCCGATGCGCAACCGCGCCCTGTGGGTGTGCAGCCTGACCCTCATCGTCCAGGGCGACGCCACCGCCGGCCTCGTCTGGGCCACCCAGTGCGCCGCGACGGCCGAACAACTCGGCGACGCCGCCGCGGCGCACGCCGCACGCGCCATGGACATGGCGGCCGCGACCATCCGCGGCGACCTGACGCAGGCCCTGGCCCTGGCCGACGAACTGCTGGCCGAACACCGGCCTGATGACGGGCTCAGCCTGCCGACGCTCCTGGCCCGCCTGTGCCGCAGCCACGTGCACACCGCCGAGGGCCGCGTCGAGGACGCGATCAAGGCGCTGCAGGAGCTGTACGCCGAGTGCGACCGGTACGGCGAGCACTGGATGCGCGCCAACGCGGACCTCTTCCGCGGCCAGGCCGAACTGGCGCTGGGCCGTCCCGAGGCCGCGCAGGGGTACGGGCGGGCCGCCCTGGAGGTCAAGCACCGGCTGCACGACATCATCGGCATCGCGATGGCCCTCGACGTGCTCGCCTGCTCGGCCGCCGCCGCAGGCCGGGGGGAGCCCGCCGCCCGCCTGCTCGGACTGGCCCAGCAGGTCTGGGACACCGTCGGCCAGGCGCGGCTCGGCATCCGCGAATGGGTCGCGGCGGGGCAGGCGTGCGAACTCCAGGCCCGCGAGGCCATCGGCGACCAGGCCTACCAGTCGGCCTTCCACGCCGGCTACGACACCGGCCTGGACACCGGCATCCTCAACACCCTCCGCCCCGCCGGCCACCCCTGACCCCGCCCCAAGACACCCGGCCTTGCCCTCGGCCCAGGACCCCGACCCGGGACCCCCACCCGGGACCCTCGGCCTGAGATGCCCGGCCTGAGATGCCCGGCTCACGACGCCAGACCGAAACACTCGGTCCTCGCGGTTCGGAGATGCGCAATCCGAGGCGCGGTGGTCGGAGGCGCGGTTCGAGATGCGCGGTCCAGGGGTGTCCGTCGTATGACGCCGAGGCCGTTGGGTGCAAGGTGTGGGCTGTTCGACGGAGGGTCGGTGGGTGGGGGAGGGGCTAGGATCGGCGGATGTCCATGCCGCCGTCCCCGGCGCGCCGGGTGTGGCGCTGGTGCCGCCGGATCCTCGCCGCCACGCTCACCCTCCTCGCCCTGGCCGGCATCGTACGGCTGACCGTCCCCGCCACCGGGGGCCAAGACGGGGAACCGCCAGGGGCGCGTCGTCAACTGGCGTTCCTGCGTTCCGCGCTGGACGCGGGGGCGGGCGAGCAGGCGCAGACCCTGTTCCCCGAGGGATACTTCTTCCTGCACGCCCTGTACGGCCTGGCCTGGACCGAGCTCGGCAGGCGCGAGCCGCCCGCGCGACGGGAGACGGCGCTGCGCGAGGCCCGATGGGCGCTGCGACGGCTGGATTCACCGGCCGGACAAGCCCCGTTCAGCCCCGGCCTCACCCCGCCCCACGGCGTCTTCTACCGGGGATGGACCAACTGGCTGCGTGGTGGCGTCCTGACCCTGCAAACGAGGCGCGACCCGGCGGAGACGCGCAGGTTCGCCGAGGACTCCGCCGCCCTCGCCGCGGCGTTCGACGCCTCCACCTCGCCCTTCCTGGAGGCGTACCCGGGCCAGGCGTGGCCGGTCGACTCCACGGTGGCGATGGCGTCGCTGCGCCTGCACGACACGCTCCTGCCGCCCCGCTTCGGCGGCACCGCGGACCGCTGGCTCCAGGGGGTACGCCCGCGCCTCGACCCGCGTACGGGCCTGCTGCCGCACCGCGCGGACCCCGGCTCCGGCACGCCCGCCGAGGTGGCCAGGGGCAGCTCGCAGAGCATGATCCAGCGCTTCCTCCCCGAGATCGACCGGGGTTTCGCCGCCGAGCAGTACACCCGCTTCCGCGACCTCTATGTCGTGCGCCCGCTGGGCCTGGGCCCGGCCACCAGGGAGTACCCGCAGGACATGGACGGCCCGGGCGACGTCGACTCCGGCCCGCTGCCGCTCGGCGTGAGCCTGTCAGCCACCGTCGTCACCCTCGGGGCGGCCCAGGTGCACGGGGACGCCCCGCTGGCCGAGGCCCTGGCCGCCTACGGTGAGCTGGCCGGGCTGCCGATCGACACCCCGTGGACCAAGCGCTACGCCTTCGGCCTGCTCCCGATCGGGGACGCGTTCCTGGCCTGGTCGAAGACGGCCCGGCCCTGGGTGACGGCCGGGCCGCCGCCCGCCCCGGGCATCACGCCGTGGTGGCGGGCGCCGCTGCTGTCGGCGCTGGCCCTGCTGGCCGTCGCCCCTTGGATCCCCGCCGCCCTCAGACGCCGACGACGCTGAGCTCAACGGCTGCTCAGCCGGTACGCCAGCCGGTCCAGCGACATGTTGATCACGATGAAGATGGCCGCGATGAGGATCGCCGCCGGGATGATGTTGGAGAAGTTGGCCGCGATGCCGTTCAACCCCCGGTCCACGAGCTCGTCGTAACCGACGATGAGCCCGAGCGCCGAGTCCTTCAGCAGCACCACGAACTGGCTGACCAGCGCGGGCATCATGGCCTTGAGCGCCTGCGGCAGCAGGACCAGCCGCATCACCTGGCCCTTGCGCATGCCCATCGCGAAGGCGGCCTCCCGCTGTCCCTTGGGCAGGCTCTGCACCCCGGCGCGGATGATCTCGGCGATGACCGAGCCGTTGTAGAGGGTGAGCCCGAAGACGACCGCGGCGAAGGCCGAGATGTTGACGCCGATGAGCACGTACGAGCCGAAGAACGCGAAGAAGATCAACAGCAGGAGGGGTACGGCCCTGAAGAACTCCACCACCGTGGCCGCCGGCACCCGGATCCACCGGTGGTCGGAGAGCCTGGCGGTGGCGAACACGAGCCCGAACAGGCCCGCGAGCAGCACGCCCGCCACGGCCGCGCCGAGCGTGCCCGCCAGGCCCGGCAGGATGAACGTGCCCCACACGTCCGCGCGCAGCAGCGGCGTCCACTTCTCCGCGGCCCACTGGTCCTTGTCGTCGAAACGCACGTAGACCACATAGGCCAGCGCCAGCAGCACGGCCGCGACGACGACCGCCATGATCCGGTTGCGCAGGATCCCGCGCGGCCCCGGCCGCTCGTAGAGGTTGGTGTACTGCCCGCCGCGCGGCGGCGCGCCCGGCCCGCTGCGCTTGCGCGTGTTCTGCCGGTCGCGTGTCAGCGTGGTGCTCATCGGGTCACCGCCATCCGGCGTGAGAGCCAGCCGAACAGCAGGCCCATCGGCAGGCACAGCAGCACGAACCCGGCCGCGAAGCCCGCGAAGATCTCGATGACCTGGTCGCCGTAGGTCTCGATCATCTCGCGCATCCGCACCGACGCCTCGCTCACGCCCACGACCAGCGCGATCGTGGTGTTCTTCGTCAGCGCGATGAGGATGCTGCCCAGCGGCGCCACCACGGCGCGGAACGCCTGCGGCAGCGTGATCAGCGCGAGCGTCTTGACGAAGCTCAGCCCGAGCGAGCGGGCGGCCTCGGCCTGCCCGACGGGCACCGTGTTGAGCCCGGAGCGCAGCGCCTCGCACACGAACGCCGAGGTGTAGGCGGTCAGCCCGATCGAGGCGAGCCAGAAGTTGTTGGTCGCGATGTCGTCGGACAGCTCAAGCCCCAGGTTCGCCCCGACGCCCAGGCCGGTGAACAGCAGCACCAGGGTGAGAGGCGTGTTGCGGGCCACGCTCACGTAGGCGCTCGCGGCCCCGCGCAGCGTGGTCAGCGGCGAGACCCGCATGGCGGTCAGCAGCGTCCCCAGCACCAGGGAGCCGAGCGCGCTGACCGCCGTGAGCCGAATCGTCATCCAGAACGCGGCGAAGATGGTGTCGCGTTCGAGCAGCAACGCTTCCATGGATCAGTACTGCTCCAGTTGCGGGGCCTCGGGGACGGCGAACCCTGAGGCGCCGACGCTGCCCTCCAGCGCCTTCTTCCAGCTCCCGTCGGCGAACATCTTGGTCAGCGCGGCGTTGACCGCCTTGCGCCCGGCCGAGTCGTCCTTCTTCAGCCCGATGCCGTACTTCTCGGTGCTGAACGCCTTGCCGACCACCTTGAGCTTGCCGGCGTGCTGCGCGGCGTAGCCGGCCAGGATGACGTTGTCGGTGGTGAGGGCGTCGAGCTGGCCGCCGAGCACGCGGTCCACGCACGCGGAGTACGTCCGCTCCTCCTGGAGCTGCACCTCCTTGGAGTACTCCGTCTTGACCTTCTGCGCGGGCGTCGAGCCGGCGACCGAGCAGAGCTTCTTGCCGTTGAGCGTTTCGGGCCCGGTCAGCCCCGAGTCGTCGGCCCGCACGAGCAGGTCCTGTCCTGCCACGAAGTACGGTCCGGCGAAGGACACCTTCTGCTTCCTGGCGTCGGTGATCGAGTACGTGGCCACCACCATGTCCACCTGGCCCTGCTCGATGAACGCCTCCCGGTTGGCCGACACCGTCTCCTTGAACGTGATGTCCTTGGGCTCGACCCCGAGCTCCTTGGCCACGTACTTGGCGATCTCGATGTCGAACCCGGCGAAGGCGCCGTCAGGGGTGCGCAGTCCCAGGCCCGGCTGGTCGGCCTTGACGCCGATCACCAGCTTCTTGTCGTTCTTGGCCTTGTCCACGATGGAGGCGTAGGACTCCTGCCCGCCGCCGCAGCCGGTGGCGGTGGCGGCCAGCGCGACCACGGCGAACGTCGCAAAAAAGGACTTCCCAAACATGGCACTCCTTAGTGGGTCAGGATCTTGGCGAGGAAGGACTGGGCGCGGTCGGTGCTGGGGGAGCCGAAGAAGGCGTCGGGGGTGTTCTCCTCGACGATCTCGCCCTCGGCCATGAACACGACCCGGTCGGCCGCCCGCCGGGCGAAGCCCATCTCATGGGTGACGACGACCATGGTCATGCCGTCGCGGGCCAGGGAGGTCATCACCTCGAGCACCTCGTTGACCATCTCGGGGTCCAGAGCCGAGGTCGGCTCGTCGAACAGGATGACCTTCGGGTCCATGGCCAGCGCGCGGGCGATCGCCACCCGCTGCTGCTGGCCGCCCGACAGCTGCGCGGGGAACTTGGCCGCCTGCCCGCCGATGCCGACCCGGTCGAGCAGTTCCTGTGCCTTGCGCACGGCCTCGGCCTTGGGCCGCCTGAGTACGTGGACCTGACTGAGGACGACGTTGTCCAGGACGGTCTTGTGCGCGAACAGGTTGAACGACTGGAAGACCATGCCCACCTCGGCGCGGAGCCGGGCCAGTTCACGCCCTTCGGTGGGGAGCGGCGTCCCGTCCACGGTGATCGTGCCGGAGTCGATGCTCTCCAGCCGGTTGATCGCGCGGCACAGGGTCGACTTTCCTGCCCCGGACGGGCCGATGATCACGACGACCTCTCCCTGCCGGACCCGCAGGTTGACGTCCCTGAGCACATGGTGGTCGCCGTAGCGCTTGTTGACCTGGTCCAGCACGATCAGGTCCGCCATACCTCACGCTCCTTCTGGTCCGCTGCGCGTCAGCTGTTGTCCGCCGTGCGTTGGCGGTTGTGTTGATCAGCGTTGGCGTAACCGTAGGAGTCGTGTGTGTCACCGAAAGGCTTGTGATCGTTCTGCTCAGCGATTGGAGGGCTTGGACTGGTCCGGGGTGGCGCCGGTGATGCCGATGGTGTCGGAGAAGGCGCTTTCCCACTCGCCGTCGCGCAGCCAGCGGGTGATCAGCCCGTTGAGGTAGTCGCGGAAGGCGGTGTCCTGCCGGTTGACGCCGATCCCGTACGGCTCGCGCCCGAACGGCTTGCCGACCAGTCGCAGCGCGTCGGGATGCTGGGCCAGCAGGCCGAGCAGGATGGTGTCGTCGGTGCTGAGGGCGTCCACCCGGCCGTTGATCAGCGCGGGAACGCACTCGCTGTAGGCGTCGACGATCTCCACGTCCGCGCCGGGGACCCGCTCGCGCAGGCGTTCCACGGAGGTCGAGCCGGCCACCGTGCACACGATCTTGCCGTCCAGGTCCGCCAGTTCGCCGATGCTCGTGTCGCCGGCCCGCACCAGCAGGTCCTGCCCGGCGTAGTAGTAGGGGTCGCTGAACGCCACGCGCTCGGCGCGGGCCGGGGTGATCGAGTACGTGGCGATGACGAGGTCCACGACCCGCTGCGACAGGAAGTTCTCCCGCTGGCGCGAGACGGTCTCGACGAAGCGGATGTTGCGCTCGCTGCCGGTCAGGTCCTTGGCCACCAGCCGGGCCATCTCCGCGTCGAACCCGGTGATGCGCCCGCCCGCCGGGTCCTTGTAGCCGAACATGGGCTGGTCGAACTTGATGCCCACGACGAGGACGCCACGATCCCTGATCCTGGCCATGGTCGAGCCGTCGGGGAAGCGCTCGGCCTGGCCGCAGGCGGCGGGCAGCAGGCACAGCAGCGCGGCGACCAGCACCCTGAGCGGCCTCACCGTACGCGGTACCGGTGCTGGGGCCGCCCGGTCGGCCCGTACCTCGGCCGGCCCTCGACCTGGCCGCGTTCGGCGAGGTGCTCCAGGTAGCGGCGGGCGGTGGCGCGGCTGACGCCGATGATGTCGGCGAGCTCGTTCGCCGAGACGTCCCCGTCGACGGCCGACAGCGCGTCCAGCACCGCCTGTTCGGTCGCCGCCGAGATGCTCTTCGGCCGGACCACGTGGTCGAGGTGGAGCGAGCGGAAGACGCGGTCGATCTCCTGCTGTTCGGCGAACCTGCCGCCCGGCGCGAGCTGCTCGGCCGTGGCCGCGTAACGCAGCAGGGTCTGTTCAAGCGTGCCGGCTCTGGTCGGCTTGACCAGGTAGTACAGGGCGCCGTGGCGCATGGCCGCGCGGACGGCGGCCGACTCGTTGTGCCCGGAGATCACGATGACGTCGGCGGGCTGCTGGCCGGGACGCTGCAGCCGGTGGGCCACCTCCAGCCCCGGCAGGTCCGGCAGGTGCAGGTCGAGCAGGATCAGCCGGGGCGCGAAGCGGCCGGCGGCGGCCAGCGCCGCCTGCCCGGTGTGGGCGATCCCCACCACGCGGAAGCCGAGGACCCGGTTCACCTGCGCTTGCAGCGTCGCGGTGACGATCGGGTCGTCGTCCACGATGAGAACGGTGATGTCCCTGGGCTCAGGCACCTTAGCCCCTTTACCATCTGAACAGGCGATCAAGGCAGCTTAAGCAAGTTTTGTTTCATTAAATCGTGTTTTGCGCCTTCTGCTCATCACGATCCGGCGCGCGCGCCCTTTTGCTCCTACGCTGGTGCGCGGGCGACGGAGGGAGGACGGACGCCGGTGAGATGGGTGCTCGCGGTGACGGCCCTGTGGACCGTGCTAGGGCTGTTACCCCTGGCGCTGCTGACGTCCTCCAGCATCTCGCTGTCGGAAGACGCGGTGAGCGACGAGGTTTCCGACCGTGTCAGGATCACCGCCTCGGTCAGCCGCGTCGTGGTCGAGCAGCAGATGGGCTCGCTCAAGAAGCTCGTCACCGCCTTCGCCGAGCAGCCCGAGGTACGCCAGAGCGTCGCCGACACCACCACCGCCAACCTGCGCGACCACCTGCGCGAACTGCAGCGCCTGCGCGACGGCGTCAGCGGGATCATCCTCATCTCGCCAGAGGGCGGCATCCTGGGCGCCGAGCCGCCGAGCGGCCTGCCCCAGGACGTCAGCAACACCGACTGGTACCGCGCCGTGCGCGACCGGCGCACGACCCACGTCTCGCAGGCGTACACGCCCACGATGATCGGCGTGTCCAGGGCCGTCGCCGTGGCCGCGCCGGTGCCCAGCGCCGACGGCAAGCGCATGATCGGCATCATCACGGTCGTCTACAGCCTGAGCGCCATCCAGCAGTTCGCCGAGGAGGCCGCCGACGCCCAGGGCATCCGGCTGCTGATCACCGACCAGGCCGGCGTGCTCGTCGCCGACCCCGGCAGGAAGCTGTACGCCCTGACCTCGCTGCGCGAGGACCCGAGAGTGGACGCGGCGCTGGCCGGGCGCGCCTGGAACGGCCCCTTCCACGGCATCGACGGCGCGGTCCTGGCGGCCTCGGAGCCGATCCCGAGCATCGGCTGGACGGTCACCGCCGAGGTCTCCGCGTCGGCGGCGCTGGCCTCGGCCGACCAACTCCGGGCCAACGTGCTGACCGTCGCGGCGCTGCTGGCCCTGCTCATCCTCATCGGTCTGGGCATCCAGATCCACACCACGCGCGGCCGCCGCCGGGCGCAGGCCACGCTCGCCAGGTACGCGGCCGAACTGGCCTCGGCCAGGGACCTGGCCGTCAGCGCGTCCACGGCCAAGTCCGAGTTCCTCGCCAAGATCAGCCACGAGATCCGCACCCCGATCAACGGCGTCCTCGGCATGAACTCCCTGCTCATGGGCACCCGGCTCGACGACGAGCAGCGCTACTACACCACCACGGCCCAGGAGTCGGCCCGCAACGTGCTGCGCCTGCTCGACGACTTCCTCGACCTGTCCAAGATCGAGGCGGGCGCGATGCAGGTCGAGGCGGTGCCCTTCGACCTGCCGAGACTGTGCGACGAGGTGGTCGCGCCGTTCGCGCCGCACGCCTACGAGCAGGGCCTGTGGCTGACGCTCCGGCTCGACGAGGACGTGCCCAGGCAGGTGACGGGCGATCCCGCGCGGCTGCGGCAGATCCTCACGAACGTGGTCGGCAACGCGCTGAAGTTCACCGTCCAGGGCGGCGTCGACCTGCACGTCAGCCTCGAAGAGGGGCAGCGGGGCGACCCGCGGGCGGTGCTCAGGTTCGCGGTCGCCGACACCGGCATCGGGGTCGGGCCCGACGACAGGGAGCGGGTCTTCGGCGTCTTCCGCCAGGTCGACTCGCCGATCACGCGCAGGACCGGCGGGAGCGGGCTGGGCCTGGCCATCAGCAGGCAGCTCACCGAGCTCATGGGCGGCCAGATCGGGCTCGACAGTGTGGAGGGCGTGGGCAGCCGCTTCTGGGTGACGCTGCCGGTGGACGTGCCGACCTGGTCGGAGCCCGAAGCATCGGAGCAGGGGACCGACGTGCTGCGGGGGCGGCGGGCGCTCGTCGCCGACCCGCGTCCCGAGGACCGGGGGCTGGCCGGGCGCTTCCTCACCGACGCCGGGCTCGTCGTGGAGGAGACGCGGGACGCCGCCTCCGCGCTGGCGCTGCTGCGGGCGGCGGCCGAGGGCGGCAGGCCGTACGAGCTGGCCGTCGTCGCGCTCGACCTGGGCGCCGAGACCCCCGACGCCGACTCGCTCGCCTCCGCCATCCTCACCGACCCCCTGCTGCGGGCCACCAGCGTCATCGTGGTCGTCACCCCCGGCCGGGCGGGCTTCGCCTGGCCGGCCGCCCTCGACGAGCGCACCGTGCAGTCGATCACCCGGCCGCTCAGCCGCCGCCGCTTGCTGGCCGCCGTGGAGAACACCCTGCGCAACGGCGAATGCCCGGGAGAGCCACGTGACGGTGCCGAGGCCGGCGGGGACGGCGGCGGCGTGCGCATCCTGGTCGCCGAGGACGACGAGGTGAGCAGACAGGTGGCGCAGCTCGTCCTGCGGCAGGCCGGGCACGAGGTCGAGGCGGTGGACGACGGGGCGCAGGCCGTGCGCGCGGTGCTGACCGGCGGATACGACCTGGTGTTCATGGACTGCCAGCTCCCCGTGCTCGACGGCCTGGCCGCCACCGTGGAGATCAGGGCGCGCGAAGAGCGGCACACGCCCATCATCGCGATGACCGCGGCGGCGATGCCGGACGACCGGATCCGATGCCTGGAAGCAGGCATGGACGACCACCTGGCCAAGCCCGTCGACTGGCCGCACGTGCTCGCCAGGATCCCCGAGTGGGCGGCCGCGGCCGGGCTTCCGCCCGAGCTCGCGGGCCTGTCACAGGAGGCGCTGGCGGACATCGCCGAGGCGTACCTGACGACCGCCACGCAGACGTTCGAGAAGTTGTCGCGGGCCGTGCGAGCGGGGGACCTGGCGGAGGCGGCGGGGCTCGCGCACCGGCTCAAGGGCGGCTGCGCGACCGTCGGGGCCGCCCGGGAGGCCGAGCTGTGCCGGCGCGTGGAGGAGGCGGCGCGTGCGGGCGACGTCGAGGCCGGGCTGCTGGATGAGCTGGGCGAGCTGGTGAAAGCGGCGCCCGCGTGGATGAACGCGGCATCGAGTTAGAGACTCCGGCGCACGGCCCGCTCTCGCTCCCGCCTCGGGGCGTTCGTGCTGCCGCGACGCCTAGACTTCCGGCCCGTGGCGGGAAACAAGGTGGCGCGCACGCTGACAGGAGTCCTTCTGGGCATGGCACTGGGCCTGGTCGAGCTGGTCTTCCTCGCCCTGGCCTGGCCTGCCGCGTTGATCTCCTCGGCCCGGCCCGCCGCCGCGCGCGGGCTGGCGGCGCTGACGGCACTCGAACGCGCCAGACTCGGCAGATGGCTCGACCACGGCGCCACCCGGCAGGACGGCGGCTACGCCTTCCTCGCCGCCCGCGCCGCGCTCGGCGTCATCGGCGGCTACTGCTGCTACGCGACGCTGTTCCTGAGCTGCCTGCTGCTGTTCGGCGGCGCATGGGACCTCCTCTGGAGCGAGCAGGAGCCGGTGCCCGTGGAACTGCCAGGAGTGAAGATCGTCACGAGCGGCGGCGTGCTCGGGCTGACCGCCGGCGTGGCCGGGCTGGCCCTGCTGGTGCCGCTGGTCCTGGCGCTCGGCTGGGCCGAACGGCGGCTGGCCGACCACTTCCTCGGCCCCGGCGACCGCGAGCGGATGCGCAGGCGCATCGCCGAGCTGACCGCGACCCGCTCCGGCATCGTCAGGGCCGTCGACGACGAACGCCGCAGGATCGAACGCGACCTGCACGACGGCGTCCAGCAGCGCGGCGTCGCCCTGGCCATGCTGCTGGGCCGCGCCAAGCACAGCCGCGACCACGAAAGGGCCGCGGAACTGGTCGGCCAGGCCTACACCGAGTCCCGCAGGCTCCTCGACGAGTTGCGCAGCGTGGCCTGGCGGATCTACCCGAGCGCCCTCGACGAGCTGGGGCTGCGCGCCGCGCTCACCGGCGTCGCCGAGCGCTCGGACGTGCCGGTCACCGTCCACTACGGGCTGGCCGGCAGGCCCGCCTCCGAGATCGAGACGGCCCTGTACTTCGTCGTCCGCGAAGCGATCACCAACGCGGTCAAGCACGCCGGAGCGCGTGACATCCTGGTCGTGCTGGGCGAGGACGAGCGGACGGTGAAGGTGACGATATCCGACGACGGCGCGGGCGGCGCCGACCCTTCGGGCGGCGGGCTGTCCGGGCTGGCCAGGCGCGTCTTGGCGCTCGACGGGCGTTTCACGGTGGACAGCCCGCCCGGCGGCCCCACCAGGGTCGGCGCGCGCCTGCCGAAGGCGCCGCCGTGCGCGTGATCCTCGCCGACGACTCCGTCCTGCTGCGCGAGGGCCTGACCCGGCTGCTCGACGACGCGGGCCACGAGGTCGTCGCCGCCGTCGGCGACGCTCCCGCGCTGCTGGAGGCCGTCGCCCGCGACCGGCCCGACGTGGCCGTCATCGACGTGCGCATGCCGCCGGGACACAAGGACGAGGGGCTGCGGGCCGCGCTGGAGATCCGCGAGCGCCTGCCCGGCGTCGGCGTGCTCGTCCTGTCGCAGTACGTCGAGCAGCACTACGCCGCCAGGCTCCTGGCCGGCTCCACCGAGGGGCTCGGCTACCTGCTCAAGGACCGCGTCTCGGAGGTGGCCGACTTCCTCGACGCGCTCGAACGCGTCGAGGCGGGCGGCACCGCGCTCGACCCCGAGGTGGTGCGCCAGCTCCTGGCCCGCACCACCCACGCCGACCCGCTGGCCCGGCTGAGCGCCCGTGAGGGCGAGGTGCTGCGTCACCTCGCCCAGGGCTTCGTCAACGCCGCGATCGCCGAACGCCTCCACGTCTCGCTCAGCACCGTGGAGAAGCACGTCAACGCCATCATGGACAAGCTCGACCTGCCGCGCGACCGCGACTACAGCCGCCGCGTCCTGGCGATCCTGCGTTATCTCGAAGGGTGATCAGCTCGCGTTGAACGGCGAGGCCAGGCGGCCCTCCTTCACGAGCGTGTCGAGTGTCTGCCGCATCGCCTGGGCGTCGTTCAGGTGCGGGAACGACTCCCCGGCCGGCACGTCCACGCCCAGGAACCGGCAGAGCGGCTCCCATCCTTCGCGCACGTCGAAGACGAGCAGCCGCTCCGGCGGCAGGCTCTCCTTCACCGTGGCGACGTGCCGCTCGAAGGCGGCCACGGCGCTCTCCTCGTCGGGCAGCCCCTCCCGCATCGACGGGCCGCCGAAGAAGGAGCTGGAGATGTGGTCGACCACCGGGCCGAGACGCATCATGGCCTGGAACACGGCCGTGGCCGCCTCGGGCATGTCCTCGGGCAGATCCCGTTCAGGGCCGTTGGACAGGAGCGCCCGCATGCTGACGTACCAGGCGCGCGGGTCCCGTACGGTGAGGATGACCTTCGCCTCGGGGTACGCCTCGGCCAGCTCCCGCCAGTAGAACGAGGCCGGCCAGTCCTGCGCGGACCGGAAGCCCTCGAACACCTGCTCCCAGTCCACCGGCTCGCCGGCGGCCAGCGGCAGCCACCGGTCGACCCGGGCCGGGTCGGTCATGATGGTGAACATGTGGTGACATGGCCCGAATCCGAGCCGGTCGAGCGCCGCCTTCATCGAGCTGGTTCCCGTTCGCGGGAGCCCAGCTCCGATCACGGTGAGCATCGTCGCCTCCATGGGGTGTCGGCTGGTATGACGTGATCATCTTCCGTCGTGCAGTCGCCGGGTGGGCGTGCGGCCCCCCGGCAGGGGAAGAGATCCACCCATGACCATCATGCTTGCCGACGGACGCCCGATGCCGCGCATCGGCCTCGGCACCTGGCCCATGGACGACCGTCAGGCCCACCAGGCCGTGACCTACGCCCTCTCCGTCGGCTACCGGCTGATCGACACCGCCGCCACCTACGGCAACGAGCGCGGCGTGGGCGCGGCCGTCGCGGAGGCCGCCCTGCCCCGTGAGGAGCTGTTCATCACCACCAAACTGCGCGGATCGCAGCACGGATACGACGCCACCATGCGCGGCTTCGAGGAGAGCAGGGACCGGCTCGGCCTCGACTACGTCGACCTCTACCTGATCCACTGGCCGCTGCCGGGGCACGGGCTCTACGTCGACACCTGGCGGGCCTTCGTCCACCTGCGCGAGCAGGGCCTGGTGCGCTCGATCGGCGTGTCCAACTTCACGCCCGAGCAGATCGAACGCCTGGTGGAGGCGACCGGCTGCCTGCCGGCCGTCAACCAGGTCGAACTCCACCCGTTCCTCGCCCAGCGCGAGCTGCGCGCCTGGCACGCGGGGCAGGGCATCGCGACCGAGTCGTGGAGCCCGCTCGGCGCCGGCAACAAGCTGCTCGACGAGCCCGCCGTCAAGGAGCTGGCCACGGCCCACGGGCGCAGCCCCGCGCAGATCGTGCTCCGCTGGCACGTGCAGCTCGGCGCCGTGCCCATCCCCAAGTCGGTCAACCCCGAGCGCATGCGGCAGAACCTCGAGGTGTTCGACTTCAGCTTGTCACAGGAGGAGATGGCCCGGCTGGACACCCTCGACCGGGGCGGCCGCACCGGCGGCCACCCCGACACGCACGTCGAGCTTTAGAACACCATGTGGGACAGCCAGTGCTCCAGGAGCGCCCGGTCCCCGGTGACGCTCACCCCGGCGTCGTCGAGGGGCAGGCCGTGGGAGAACAGGGGCATGACGTCCGAGACCGCCCCTGACACGATCGGTCACACGCTCATGTGGCTGACCGGCTCGCTCGAACGCACCCTGTCGTGAGCCGCCTGCCGCGGCGGGTGGTGGCGAGGACCGCGAGCGTGGCCAGCAGCAGCCAGACCGACGTGGTGGCGATCAGCCAGGCCCAGCCCGCGTGGCCGTACACGATGCTGCCCGCCGTGCCGCCCGCGCCGCTGCCCAGGTAGTAGCAGAGCGTGTAGAGGCCGGCGGCCCGGCCTCGGGCGTGCGGCGGTGCGTCCGCGGCGACCCAGGCGTTGGCGATCGTGTGCGCGGCGAAGAACCCGGCGGTCAGGACGGCGAGGCCGGCCGCGATGACCGCGAGCGAGCCGTGCAGGGTCATCGCGGACCCCGCCACCGTGACGATCAGGGCCGTGACCAGGGCGGGGGTACGGCCCCAGAGCGAGGTCAGGCGTCCCGCGGCCGCCGAGGAGGCGGTGCCCATGGCGTAGGCGAGGAAGATGAGGGAGGCGGCGGCGGGGGTGAGGGACAGGGGCGGGGCGGACAGGCGGAAGCCGGCGGCGTTGTAGAGGGCCACGAACGAGCCCATGCCCAGCGCGCCCACGGCCAAGGGGGTGAGCAGGCCCGCGCCCAGCCGCCGACGGCCCCCGCTCTCCGGAGCCCTCTCCAGCGTCACGGTGGCCGCGAGCCGCCCCGTCTCCACTGCCCTGGCCGTCTCCATCGCCTTGGCTGTCTCCATCGTCCCGTGGGCCTCCATCGCCCCGTCCGTCTCCGCCGCCCCGGCAGCCTCCGCCGATCGGCCGGCCTCGATCGTCTGCGGTCCCCGATCCGAGGCCGGCTCCGGTGATCGTCCGGTCCCGATTGCCTGGGCTCGACCGTCCGGGGCCGGGGCCGGCTCCGGGGACAGGGGGTCAGGGGTGTGGTGCGTGCGTGGCAGGGCGAGGGCGGCGAAGAGGGCGCACACCAGGGACACCCCGGCCACCACGGCCAGCGCCCCCTGCCAGCCGAGCGGCCCGGTGGCGAAGCCGACGCCGAGCCGGCCGGTCATCCCGCCGACCGAGTTCCCCGCGATCATCGCCCCGACCGCGGCCGCCAGCCGGGCCGTGCCGAGCTGATCGGCCAGGTAGGCCGCCGCCACCCCGGCGAACCCGGCGATCGCCACCCCCTGCACCGCCCGCATCGCCAGCAGCGCGGGAAAGGACGGCGCGAGCGGCAGCAGCAGCCCGATCATCGCCGAGCCGAGCACCGACCAGAGGATGACGCGCCGCCGTCCGACCCGTCCCGCGAGCCACGCCAGCGGCAGCACGGCCACGGCCAGCGCGCCGGTGGCCACCCCGATCGCCAGCGACGCCGTCCCTGGATCGAGCCGGAACGCCGTGGCGAGCTGCGGCAGCACGGGCTGCGGCGCGTACAGCAGCGCGAACGACGACAGCCCGGCCGCGGCCACGGCCGCGCTGACCCGCCGCGTGCCGGCGGGGGAAGCCTCGATTACCACCACACCAGCAACGCTAAGCAAGGCTAATAAATACGTCTAATGCAAAAATGAGAGATAATTCATGTTATGACGCATGAATCGGCGGACGATCGCCTGGCCGCCCAGCTCGCCCCCGGCCTGGCCCTGCTCGCGGCCGTCGGCGAGACGGGCCACGTGACCCGCGCCGCCGAACTGCTCGGCGTCCCCCAGCCCACCGCCAGCCGCCGCCTGGCCGCGCTCGCCGACCTGGTCGGCGCCCCGCTCGTGCTCCCGTCAGGCCGCGGCATCCGCCTGACCGGCGCGGGCCGCACCCTGGCGGGCGCCTCCACCCGCGCGCTGGCCACGGTCGCCGCCGCCGTCCGCCAGGTACGCGAGGAGATCGACCCGGACACCGGCCGTGTCGTCCTCGGGTTCCTGCACCTGCTCGGCCGTTCGCTCGTGCCGTCCCTGATCCGCGGCTTCCGCGTGCGCCACCCCGGCATCCGCTTCACCCTGGCGCAGGGCTCGCGCCAGGACATGCTGCGCGCCGTCCACGATGGCGAGATCGACCTGGCGTTCGTCGCGCCCATGCCGCTCGACGACCCCGACCTGGTCAGCCGCCCGCTCGCCGACCAGGAGCTGGTCCTGTCCGTGCCGCGCTCACACCGCTTCGCCGCCCGCGCGCGGGTGCGGGCCGGCGAGCTGGAGGGCGAGGAACTGGTGACGCTGGAGCACGGGTACGGCCTGCGCCAGATCACCGACGACCTGTGCGCGGCGGCGGGGTTCGAGCCGAGGATCGCGTTCGAGGGGCAGGAGTCGGAGACCGTCCGCGGCCTGGTGGCGGCCGGTCTGGGGGTGGCGATCCTGCCGCGTGCGCGTTCGACCTCGTCGGTGGTGGAGATCCCGCTGGAGCCGGCCGTGTTCAGGACCATCGGGGCGAGCTGGTCCGCGGGGGAGCGGCTGACCCCTGCGGCGCGGGTGTTCAGGGACCACGTGTGCTCGGGCGAGACGAAGCTGGGGCAGGGCTTCCGCCCTCCTGCGCCAGACTGGGGATCATGACACATGACGGTGACGCGGGCGTGACGGGGTCGTTGGCGAGGGTGCTGGCCGACGTGGCGGCCGAGCGGGCTGCCCAGGACGAGAGATGGGGCATGCAGACGCTCCCCGACGGCACCGGCGGCCAGGACGCCACGACCCACTCCGACCGGGCCAGGCGGCAGACCGACGCCGCGGCCCAGGACGGAGGGCTGACATGGCGGCACATCCTGGAGGAGGAGGTGCTGGAGGCGTTCGCGGAGAGCGACCCGGCGCGGTTGCGGACCGAGCTGATCCAGGTCGCCGCCGTGGCCGTCAAATGGGCCCAGGCGCTGGACCGCCGCCCGGGACGCTCTACAGACAATTGATGACTCGATAAGGGCCTGTATACAGTCGGGGGTGCTCCGAGGTCGGCTCCCAGCCGCCAGGGATGGGCGCACTGCGACCATGTGGCGCTGCCGGACTATCGTGTTCGTGGGCACCACGGGCGTGGACCAGGTGGTGGGGCGGACGGCGCAGCTCATGCGCGAGCACGACACCAACGACGTCCGCCACATCAGCGGCATCCCCTGGAGGTTATCCAGAAGTACATCAACTTCCACTACAGCGTGAGCGTCTTCAGCTCTCTGTGTTTACATGAGTAAAACGGACATCAGCGTAACCTCGTCGCCTTCCCGGCCGAGGCCGGGAAGTGATCCGGTGGAAGCCGGCGCCGCGTCCGTCCGGTGAGCCGGGCGGACCGTGGGTAAGAGCCGCGTTGTCGGGGCCTGACTTCGCATTCCTGGATGGAGTGCAGCTCTTGGGCCACCGCCCCGCCGGACGCTGTCCCGATTGGTGCGGACACCAATCGGGGGCGGGGACCGGGCGCCAGTCGGGCACCCGGCTATGACTGAACATTACTACACGATTACTTTTAGTAGTAGTCGATCGGTCCAGAGAAAGCCGAGCACGCACTCACGGCGCTCAGCGCCGACCTTGCTCGGCAAGTTCCCCTAATCGCCGGATCTCGTCCCGTAGACCGTGATGGCGAACGGCCGAGGGGAGGACGCGTGGACCTCCTCGCTCAGCCGCGACAACGACGTGTGCGCGTCCAGGTAGTGGTGCAGCCGGGTGGCCTCCGGCCAGGGATGGACGGCCACGAGCACGCCGTCGGGGCCGAGCAGTTCGCTCAGCTGCGCCGAGGCCCGCCGCAGCCGCTCGTGGCGGCCCAGGTAGTAGAGCGTCTCGGAGCAGAACACCAGGTCGAAGCGGCGTTCGGGCCGGTGGGTGAGGATGTCGGCGCGGATGAAACGCACCCGCCCGTCCTCGGGCACGCGCACCCGCGCCCTGGCCAGCGCGCGCTCCGACACGTCCACCCCGACGATCTCCGCCTCGGGGTACGCGCCGGCCAGCGCGCGCGTGAACACCCCCTCGCTGCAGCCCACCTCGATGATCCGCCGATAGGGCCTGGCCGGTAGCTGCCGCAGCGTGGAGCGGTACTTGTGCTGCTCGTAGCCGTCGGTGGCGAGCTTCCACGGGTCGGGGGCCCGGTGCACCCAGTCGAAGTAGCGGCTCAGGAGCAGCGCCTGCCCCGCCGGGGACAGCAGGGAGAGCGTGCGGAAGAACGTCCGGTGCATGGTCTCAGCAAAGCCAGGCATACGGCCTCTCTCGGTCGAGACGGGGGTGATCGAGTCGTCGCCGAGAGTGAATTCCCGCTAATCAGCGAGATGACGCCTGGTGAGAGGGCATCAGAACGACTCGCGCAGCTCCCTTTTGAGGACCTTGCCCGAGGCGTTCTTCGGCAGCGCGGCCACGAACGCCACCCGCTTGGGCGTCTTGAACGGGGCCAGCCGCTCCCGCAGGAAGGCGATCAGCTCCTCGGCGGTCAGCTCGGCGCCCTCGCGCAGCACCACCGCGGCCGCCACCGCCTCGATCCACTTCTCGTCCCGCACGCCGAACACGGCCGCCTCCGCCACGGCCGGATGCCGGTAGATCGCCTCCTCCACCTCGCGGCCGGCCACGTTCTCGCCGCCCGACTTGATCATGTCCTTCTTCCTGTCCACGACCGACAGGTAGCCGTCGGCGTCCATGACGCCCAGGTCGCCGCTGTGGAACCAGCCGCCCCTGAACGCCTCGGCGGTCTTGTCCGGGTCGTTCCAGTAGCCGAGCATGGCGTGCGGGCTGCGGTGCACGATCTCGCCGACCACGCCGGGCGGCACGGGCCTGTCCTGGTCGTCGACGATCCTGGTCTCGACGTTCAGCGCCGGCCGGCCCGCGGAGCCGAGCCTGGTGAGCTGCTCCTCCGGGCCGAGGATCGTGGCGACGGGCGCCATCTCGGTCTGGCCGTAGAAGTTGAACAGCCGCACCTCCGGCAGCCGGGCGGCGATCTCCTTCAACACCTCCACGGGCATGATCGAGGCGCCGTAGTAGCCCTTGCGCAGCGACGACAGGTCCCGGCGGTCGAAGTCGGGGTGGCGCAGCAGCGAGATCCACACGGTCGGCGGGCAGAAGAGCTTGGTGGCGCGCTCCCCCTCGATCGTGGCCAGGATCGCCGCAGGGCTGGCGCCGGGCAGGACGATGTTCGTGGCGCCCAGGTAGATGCCAGGCGTGAGGAAACAGTGCAACTGCGCGCAGTGGTAGAGGGGCAGGGAATGGACTTCGACGTCGTGGTGGCTCATCTCGCCGTCCACGACGCACGTCACGTACTGGGCGATGAGGCCGCGGCTCGACAGCGTGGCGCCCTTGGGACGGGACTCGGTGCCGCTGGTGTACATGAGCTGGATGGGGTCGTCGTCGCCGACCTCCACCCGCGGCTCCGACGCCTCGCCGAAGGCCGCCCACTGCGCGAAGGACTCCCAGCCGTCCGCCGCGCCGATCACGCCGCGCACGCCGACCGCCGAGGTGAGCGCCGCCTCGGCCACCGGCCGCAGCGCCTCCTCCACCAGCATCCCTGTCGCGCCCGAATGGTCCAGGATGTAGGCGACCTCCTCTGCCCGCAACATGAAGTTGATCGGCACAGAGACGGCCCCCAGCTTCGCCAGCGCGAAGTAGGCCACCACGAACGCATGGTTGTTATGGCTGAAAAGGGCAAACCGATCGCCCTTGCCCACGCCCCGCGCGGCCAGGGCGTTGGCCGTGCGGTTCACCATCAGGTCGAGGTCGGCGTAGCTCTGCCGCAGGTCGCCGTAGACGATCGCGGTCTTGGAGGGGAAACGGGCGGCCGAGCGCCGCAGCAGATCACCGATGGCATGCTGACGAGTCATGGGGGGTGCACCCTTCAGTCGCGCAGAACGATGTTCGGGCGATCTTAACCTGGAAGGACGCTGCCATCCTCCGACGCCCGGAGGGACCTCGGGTCAGTCCAGCCGATCCCAGGCGACCCCGTCATAGTGCTCAAGCAGCCGCGTCATCATCGTCTCGTCCTGCCGCAACGCGACCCCGTCCACCTCGCCGACCCGCATCACGCCCCAGGAGTTGCAGAGAAAGACCTGGTCGAAGCCCGCCAGGTCGCCGACCTTCATCGGACGCCACTCCTGCGGCACGTCCATGCGCTCCAGCAGCCGCATCGTGGTGCCGCGCAACATCGGCGCGTCCGGCCAGAGCAGCCGGCCGCCGGCGAAGGCGCCCAGGTTGGTGATGGCGCCCTCGCTGATCAGGCCGTCCTCGGTGGTGAGCAGCGCCTCGTCGAAGCCCTCGCGGGCCACCTGCCGCACGATGTGGAGCTGCTGGAACCCGAAGGCCTGCTTGACGTGCGGCAGAAAGCGCTGGTAGACGACCGGTTTGACGCGGTGGGGCCGGTCGGGCGGCGTGACGGGGGCCGAGGCCGTGGCCAGGACGCGCGGCCCGTCGCTGTCCACGACGAACACGCGCACGCTGGCGTCCCGCAGGTCGTCGCCGAGCACGGCCCTGATCGAGCCGAGCACCTCGGCACGGTCGACGCCGACGCCGAACAGCTCGCGGCCGGCCGCCTCCAGGCGCTCCATGTGCAGGTCGAGCCCGCGCACGCGGCGGTCTCTGATCTGCATGGAGGTGAAGTGGCCGTAGCGGGTCTCGAGCGCGAGACGCGCGTCGGCGTCGACCACCCGGCCCTCGATCACGGCGCGCTGGAGCATGGCCACCTCCTACTTCGAGAACACCCCCACCGACCATCGGACCGGACGGTTGGTCGAGTCACCCCACAGGCCCATTCTCCCAGTGATCCGCACCGGCTTGCCCTTGGGGACGGCGATCGAGAAGTCGGCCGTCGCCATCGGGTACGGGCCCTTCTTCCAGACGCCGCAACTACCCGTCACCGGATTGTCCCCGCCGTTGATCTCGTACCTGAACCACATCCGCTGGGCCAGGTCGCCCGTGCAGAGCTGGTCGATGCCGATCTTCCCGCTGGAACTCGTGACCGTGAGCGTGAACTCGTGCTCCTTGTCCGACAGTCCCGTGCTGTTCGCGATCCGCGGCATGTCGCCCACGCGTTCGGGGAAAGCCTTGACCGGCTCCGGCTCGACCCGTCGCGCGGGCGGCGTCCACTCGTAGACGGCCAGGCTCCAGCCGGCCTCGCGCGGCTCCGGCAGGCACGGCCCGTCCTTCTCCTTCTGGAGGCACCCGACGCCGGACAGGTCGAACTCGACGGTGACCCTTGTCGCGCCCTTCGGCACGATGAGCGGGTGTGATTCCGTCGTCCCCATGTTGAAACACGGGGAGAAGCTGGGGCGTAGGTTGGAACGGCCGTTCACGGTGATCTTCGGGCTGTAGTCGCCGCGTTCACCCAAGCACCGACCGGCCACGTCCAGCGGCCTTCCGGAGACCGGGACCTCGACCGACGCCTTCTTCGGTCCGTCCTTGCGCATCGAGAGCGCGGCCACGCGGCGGTAGTCGGTGCCGTCGTCGGAGGTGAACCGCTCGGGCAGCTCGACGGCAGCGGTGGTTTCGCCGCCCTTCTGGCCGGTCGCCGCGGTGATCTCGCGCGGCTCGGACGTGCCCGGCATCAGGACCGCGACCGTCGCGACGGCCGCGACGGCCGCCACCGCCGCCGTCGCGCCCGCTGCCATGCGCCGCCGCAGCCGCGTCCTGCGCACACGCGCGCGAACCTGGTCGTGGCGGTACGGGTTCGCGGGCGAGGGGGCCTCGGCCCGCTCCCGCAGGACCTCGCGCAGGTCTTGTACGGTCACCGGTACAGCTCCTTCACGATCGATTCGTCAACGCGCAGCTTGGCCAGCGCCTTGGCGGTCTGGCTCTTGACCGTGCCCTCGTGGCAGTCCAGGATCCTGGCGACCTCGGCCACCGGCAGGTCCTCGTAGAAACGCAGCACGATCACCGCCCGCTGCTTGGCGGGCAGTCGGCCCACCGCCTGCCACAGCTCCTCGCGCCCGGCCCCCGAGGCGTCGTGCGCGATCTGTTCGGGGAGGGTGTCGCTGGGCAGCTCCCTGCGCCAGCGGCGCCGCCACCAGGACGTGTACGTGGTGACCAGGACCCTGCGCATGTACGCCTCTGGCTCCTCGATGCCCGGCCAGGCGAACCACGCCTTGGTCAGCGACTCCTGCAGCAGGTCCTCCGCCGTGCCCCAGTCGCGGGTCAGGAGGTACGCGGTGCGTAACAGCCGATCCGCCCTCGAAACCACGAAGTCCTGATATTCCGCCCTATCCGCCAACTTGACGTGCCTCCTGTCCTGCCTGCTGACGGTAGAGACGCATCGAACCCGAACCGAGGTTGCCCGCGCCCAGCAGGACAACAGTTGGTGTGAAGGACGGGCGGGGCGTGTCAGGTGGGTTCGGAGCGGGTCACCGTGAAGGGGGCCAGTTCGCCCAGCCCGCGTACCGACAGCCGGTTGACCTCGCGCAGCCGGAAGGCCCGGTCGCCCTCCAGTTCCTCGGCGAGCTGCGGATCGGCCAGGATCGTCCCGGGCAGGGACAGTGCGGTGAGCCTGCTGGCCAGGTTGACGGTCGTGCCGAACACGTCGCCCATGCGCCACATCACCGGCCCCGACGCCAGCCCCACCCGCAGCTCGGGCATGTCCTTGACGCGCGCGTGCGTCTCCACCAGCCGCAGCGCGATCTCGGCCGCCACGTGGGACTTGTCGGCCACGAACAGCACCGAGTCGCCCAGCGTCTTGACCACCCGCCCGCCGGTGGAGGTGACGATGTCGGCCGAGTGCCCCTCGAACCTGTCGATCAGCCTGGCCAGCTCGGTGGAGGTGATCTGCCTGCTCAGCCGGGTGAAGGCGACCAGGTCGGCGAAGCCGACCGCCAGGCGTACGGCGCTCATGTCCTGGCCGGCGATGCGGCCCGCGGCGGCGGCGAGCTGGCGCTGCCAGGCGTAGACGAGCAGCCGCGCCAGGTCGGGCACCACCATCTCGGCCCGCCGCCGCCAGGCGCGCGCCCGCTCGGCCAGCGGCACGCCCGCCTGGTCGAGCGACTCGGCGCCCACCTCGGCCTGCGACTCGGCCAGCCGGGTCGAGGCCCGGCCGATCGAGCGGGCGATCAGCAGCATGTGCTCCTCGTCGTAGGCGCCGGTGCTGATCATGCGCAGCATCGTCTTGAGCGCCTCGACGTCGGACTCGGTGAACTCGACCGCGTCGTCGGCCACGTTCGCGAAGCCCAGGGCGCGCCACAGCCGCCGGGCGCGGTAGACCGGCACCCCGGCCATGTCGGCGACCTGGTGACTGGTGTAGCGGCGCGGCTCGCGCAGGAACGCCTCCGCCAGCAGGTCCTCATCCTCGAGCGCCACGTGGGCAAGATAACACCCTGTGGGCCAGGTCACTTATTCGAGGAGGGCCCGCAGCGCCGCCCGCTCGGCGGGTGGGACATATCCGGCGTAATAGTCGTACATGCTCTGGCGCGTCAGCCTGGCGGCCAGCGGGCCGTCCCCGGTGCGGACGGCGGCGATGACCTCCTCGTGGTGGCGGATGCTCTGCCGCATCAGCGCCTCGCCGTCGGGTGCGCCGGCGATCTTCTCCGAGATCAGGTCGAGCACGATCGAGCGGACGACGTCCGTGCAGATCTGGATCAGCTTGTTGCCGCTGGCGCGCGCCACCGCGTCGTGGAAGGCCACGTCGCAGGCGCCGAAGTCGTCGCCGCCCGCCTCGACGGCCGCGCGCATGCGGATCACGGCCGTGTCCATCTCGGCGAGCTGCTCGTCGGTGCGCAGCCGCGCGGCCAGCAGGATGGCCGAGGAGTCGAGGACCATCCTGAACTGCACCAGCTCGGCCAGCGACAGCTCCGCCACCCTGGCCAGCGTGGTCATCGACTTGTGTAATGCGGCGGGGGAGAACGGCAGCACCTCCGCTCCGTGCGGGTCGCCGGGCCGCGAGCGGACCAGGCCGCGGGCCTGCAGCACCCGCAGCGCCTCGCGCACGGTGGAGCGGCTGACGGAGAACTGCACCATGAGCTCGCGCTCGCTGGGCAGGCGCTGCCCAGGGCAGAGCGTGCCGCCCTCGATGGCCTCCTCGATCTGCTCCACGACCCGCTCATAAGCGCGCACGGCACGCACCGGCTCGAAGCGCGGACCACCCATGCAAGCCCCCCTTGACCCGAGCCGCCGCCGACTGGCAATGTGCGTAGCCTACTGGTCCGACCAGTGCACTAGCCAGGAGGCTGTGAGACATGAGGCGAATCGGGATCTGGATCGCCGCCGGCGGTCTCCTGCTGAGCACGGCCGCCTGTGGCGGCGGCTCAGATGGTGGGGCCGGGCCGTCCACCCCCAAGACCCAGTCGCTGTCCGTCGGATTCGTGGCCGAGCCCGCGAACCTCGACTTCACCTCCACCGAGGGCGCCGCCATCCCGCAGGCGCTGCTCGTCAACGTCTACGAGGGGCTGGTCAAGCTCGACCAGGACGGCACGATCGTGCCGCTGCTGGCCGAGAAGTGGGACGTCTCCGAGGACCGCAGGACCTACACCTTCACGCTGCGCAAGAACGCCACCTTCAGCAGCGGCGCGGCGTTCACCGCCGACGACGTGGTGTTCTCGCTGGACCGGGTGAAGTCCGACTGGAAGCTCAAGATCAAGTCGCAGCTCGACGTCGTCGACAAAGTGGAGAAGAAGGACGACTCCACCGCTGTCGTCACGCTCAAGAAGCCGAGCAACGGGTTCCTGTACTCGATGGCCACCAGGCTCGGCGCCATGTTCAGCCGCACGGGGGTCTCCGACCTGGCCAACAAGCCCGTCGGCACCGGCCCTTACGTGCTCGGCTCGTGGCGGCGCGGCGACTCCATCCAGCTCAACGCCAACACCTCCTACTGGGGCGCCAAGCCGGCCCTGTCGGCGATCACGCTGAAGTACTTCAAGGACGCCACGGCGATGAACAACGCGCTGCTGAGCGGCGGCATCGAGGCCATCTCCAGCGTGCAGGCACCCGAGTCGCTGCAGCAGTTCGCCGACCCCAACCGCTTCCAGACCATCGAGGGCACCACGAACGGCGAGGTCGTGCTGTCGATGAACAACAGCCGCCCGCCGTTCGACGACATCAAGGCCAGGCAGGCCGTCCGGCACGCCATCGACCACAAGGCGCTGCTGGAGACCGCCTGGGCAGGGCGCGGGCAGCTCATCGGCTCGATGGCGCCGCCGACCGACCCGTGGTACGAGGACCGCACCGGCGACTACCCCTACGACCCGGCCAAGGCCAAGGCGCTGCTCGGCGGCAGGACGCTGAACGTCAAGATGCGCATCCCCAACCTGCCGTACGCGGTCGCGAGCGCGCAGGTCGTCAAGTCGCAGCTCGCCCAGGTGGGCATCACGGCCGAGATCGAGCCGCTGGAGTTCCCCGCCCGGTGGCTGGACCAGGTGTTCACGAAGGGCGACTACGACCTGTCCATCATCAACCACGTCGAACCCCGAGACATGGGGATTTTTGCCGACAAGTCGTATTACTTCAGGTATGACAATCCCGAGTTCGGCAAACTCCTCGCCTCCGCCGACGAAGGCACAGAACAGCAGCAGATCGACGACCTCAAGAAGGCCGCCAAACTGCTGTCCGACGACGCCGCGGCCGACTGGCTCTTCCTCTTCCCGAACCTGATCGTGGCGAAGAAGGGCGTCACCGGGCTGCCGAAGAACGCCATCGCGGAGTCCTTCGACTTCACCGCGCTCGCCAAACAGTGACCCTTTACCTGATCAAGCGGCTGGCCGTGCTGCTGGCCGGCACCGTGGTGGCCGCCGTGGCGGTGTTCGCGTTCATGGCGCTGCTGCCCGGCGACCCCGCGGAGATCGCGCTGGGCGTCAACGCCACCCCGGAGGCGGTGGCCGAGCTGCGCGCACGGTTCGGCACCGACAGGACGCCCGTCGTGCAGTTCCTCGACTGGTTCGGCGGTCTCGTCCAGGGCGACTTCGGCACCTCCTACGTCACCAGCTCGCCCATCGGCCCGCAGATCGGCGACCGGCTCGGCGTCACCGCCGTCCTGGTGCTCGGCGGCATGGCGGTGGCGCTGGTGATCGCGGTGCCCCTCGGCACGTTCGCCGCCGTCCACCACCGCGACCCGCTCGGCGCCGCCATCAGCGCCGCCAGCCAGGTCGGCATCGCCGTCCCGGCGTTCCTGGCGGGCATCCTGCTCGTGTTCGTCTTCGCGGTGCAGGCCCAGGCGCTGCCGTCCGGCGGCTACGTGCCGATCTCGGAGGACCCGGGGGAGTGGCTGCGCGGCCTGCTGCTGCCGTGGTTGTCGCTCGGGCTCGTCCAGGGCGCGGTGCTCACCCGCTACGTGCGCACCGCCGTACTCGACGTGATGCGCGAGGACTACCTGCGCACCGCCCGCGCCAAGGGCCGGGGCAGCACGGGCGCGCTGTGGCGGCACGGCCTGCGCAACGCCTCCATCCCCGTCGTCACCGTGCTCGGCCTGCAACTGGCCACGCTGCTGGTCGGCGCGGTCGTGGTCGAGCGGGTCTTCGTCATCCCCGGGCTCGGCGACCTGCTGCTGGGCGGCGTCGCCGGGCGCGACCTGCTGCTCGTCCAAGGCGTGGTGATGGTGCTCGTGGCAGCCGTCCTGCTGATCAACTTCGTGGTGGACGTGGCCTACCACCTGCTCGACCCGAGGCTGCGATGAGGGGCCGGGTCAACGCCGGGCTGCTGGCCGGCGGCGCGCTCGTCGGGCTCGTCGTGCTGGCCGCGCTCGTCTCGTTCTTCTGGACGCCGCACGACCCGACCCTCGTGGACGCCGCCCGCAAGCTCCGCGAACCCGGCGACGGCTACCTGCTGGGCGCCGACAAGTTCGGCCGCGACACCTTCAGCCAGCTCATGATCGGCGCCCGCACCACCCTGTACGTGGGCGTCGTGGCCGTCGGCATCGCCGCCGCGCTGGGCGTCCCGCTCGGCGTGATCGCCGGGATGACGCCGCGCGGCTGGTTGTCGGAGCTGATCATGCGGGTCAACGACCTCGTGTTCGCCTTCCCCGCGCTGCTGCTGGCCGTCATGCTCGGCGCGGTCTACGGGGCGGGCACGCTCACCGCCATGATCGCGATCGGGGTGGCCACGGTGCCGGCGTTCGCCCGCGTGGCCCGCGCCGCCACACTCCAGGTCATGGTCACCGACTACATCCTGGCCGCCAGAGCCGCGGGGCGCCGCAGGACGGCCATCGCCATGCGGCACGTGCTGCCCAACATCGGCTCCGTCCTCATCGTGCAGGCGTCGGTGTCGTTCGCGATCGCGATCCTGGCCGAGGCGGCGCTGTCGTTCCTCGGCTTCGGCACCCGCCCGCCGACCCCCTCATGGGGGCGGATGCTGCAGGAGTCGCAGGAGCTGCTGTTCTCCACGCCGCGCCTGGCACTGTGGCCGGGGCTGGCGATCGCGCTGGCGGTGCTCGGCTTCAACCTCCTCGGCGACGGCCTGCGCGACTATCTCGACCCCAAGCTCAGGAGAGCGGGTGAGGAGGCGTGAACACGCTGAGCGTCGAGGGCCTGAGCGTGCGGGCCGACTCCGTCGAGCTGGTGCGCGAGGTGTCGTTCGACATCGCGCCGGGCGAACGCGTCGGGCTGATCGGCGAGTCGGGCTCGGGCAAGTCGCTGACCGCGCTGTCCCTCATGGGCCTGCTCCCCGAGGGCGTGCGCGCCCTCGGACGGGCCAGGCTCGGCGACAGGGACCTGGTCGGCGTGCCGGAGAGCCGGTTGAAGGACCTGCGCGGACGCCGCCTCTCCATGGTCTTCCAGGAGCCGATGACCGCGCTGAACCCCCTCATGCGCATCGGCGCCCAGGTCGCCGAGGCCATGACGCTGCACGGCACGCCCCGCGCCCGGGCCCGTTCGCGGGCGATCGACCTGCTCGAACGCGTCCGCCTGCCCGAACCCGCACAGATCGCCCGCGCCTACCCGCACCAGCTCTCCGGCGGCCAGCGGCAGCGCGTCATGCTCGCCATCGCCCTGGCCAACGAGCCCGAACTGCTCATCTGCGACGAGCCCACCACCGCGCTCGACGTCACCGTGCAGAAGCAGATGCTGGAGCTGATCGCCGAGGTCGCGCCCGCGCTGCTGTTCATCACCCACGACTTGGCCGTGGTCGCCTCGCTCTGCGAGCGGGTCCTGGTCATGTACGGCGGCCGCGTCGTCGAGTCGGGCCCCATCCGCGAGGTCTTCACCCGGCCCCGCCACCGCTACACCGAGGGCCTGCTGGCCGCCTCCAAACTCACCCCGCGCGGCACCCGCCTGCCCACCATCAAGGGCAGCGTGCCGGGCGCGGGACAGTTCCCGGACGGCTGCGTGTTCAGCAACCGCTGCCCGCACACCACCCCGGCGTGCGAGTCGGCGCCGGCGCTGACAGGAGACGGCCATGCCCACGCATGCTGGCACCCCGCCGGCTGACGACCGCGACCCGCTGATCGAGGTCCGCGACCTCACCCGGGTCTACCAGCGGCCCCGCACCTCGCTCGCCAAAGCGGGCGCGGCCGTGCACGCGCTGCGCGGGGTGTCGCTCACCGTCCACCGAGGCGAGCGGTTCGGCATCGTCGGCGAGTCAGGGTCGGGCAAGTCCACGCTGCTGCGCCTGCTGTGCGCGCTCGACCAGCCCACCGGCGGCTCCATCACGTTCGACGGCCAGGAGATCACCGGCAGGCCGGAACGCCGCCTGCGGTTCCTGCGCGAGAACCTCCAGATCGTCTTCCAGGACCCGATGAGCTCGCTCGACCCCCGCATGCGGGTGCGCGACCTCGTCGCCGAGCCGCTCGTCGCCCTCGGGCTGCCGGTCGCCGGGCGGGTGGCCGAACTGCTGGAGGCCGTCGGCCTGCCCGCCTCGGCCGCCGGCCGCTACCCGCACCAGTTCTCCGGCGGGCAACGCCAGCGCATCGCGATCGCCCGCGCGCTCGCGCCCCGGCCGAAGGTCCTCGTCGCCGACGAGCCGGTCAGCGCGTTGGACGTCTCCGTCCGAGGGCAGATACTCAACCTGCTCGCCGACCTGGCCGACGAGCTCGGGTTGACGATCGTGTTCGTCTCGCACGACCTGTCGGTGGTGCGGCACGTGTGCGAGACGGTCGCGGTCATGAACGCGGGCGAGATCGTGGAGAGCGGGCCGGTGGACGAGGTCTGGGCCGCGCCCGCCCACCCCTACACGCGCACGTTGCTGCGGGCCGTGCCGACTCTGGAGGGACTGTTGTGATCGACGTCGATGCCGACGCAGTGGTGGAGTTCACTCAGGCGCTGGTGCGCATCCCGAGCACCAACGACCCGGGCCGCCGCGAGCGGGCCGCCGCCGAACTCGTCGCGGCCAGGATGCGGGAGTGGGGCTGGGAGCCGGTCGTGTACGAGGTGGCGCCCGACCGGCCCAACGTGGTGGCCGTGGTCGAGGGCGGGGGCGGCGCCGGGCCGACGCTGATGTTCGAGGGCCACACGGACGTGGTGACCGAGGGCGACCTGTCCACGTGGACCGTCGACCCGTTCGGCGCGGAGATCCGCGACGGCAGGCTGTGGGGGCGGGGCAGCGCCGACATGAAGTCAGGACTGGCCGCCACCCTGTACGCCACCCGAGCCCTGCAACTCGCGGGCCCGTTCCCCGGGCGGATCAAGGTGTGCGCGCTGGCCGACGAGGAAGGGCTCATGCTCGGCGCCCACCACTTCGTCTCAGAGGGGCTGACGGCGGACGTCGACGGCGCCATCGTGGCCGAACCCGAGGCCGGCGAGATCTGCGCGGTCGCCAAGGGCGCGCTGCGGCTGCGGGTGGACCTCACCGGCAAGATGGCGCACGGGGCGATGCCGCAGCACGGCCGCAACCCGATCCCCGCGCTCGGCACGCTGCTGGTGGCGCTCGCGGCCCTGCAGGAGGAGCTCCAGGCGCGCCACCCCGCCCACGAGCACCTCGGCGAGGTGTACGTGACGCCGACCGTCCTGCAGGCCGGCGCCGAGGCGCAGGTGAACGTCATCCCCGCCGTCGCCTCGCTCTTCGTGGACGTGCGGACGATCCCCGGTGTCGAGCACAAGACCGTCGCCGACCGGGTCGCCGTGCTCGCCTCCGCCGCCGAGGGCATCACCGCCGAGGTGTCGGTGCTGGTGGACCGGCCGCCGGTGGACGTGCCCACGTCCGACCCGGTGGTGGCCGCGCTGGCCGCCGCCCATCGGGCCGTCACCGGGCAGGAACCCGTCTACGGCGGCGTCCCCGGCTCCACCGACGGGACCGTGCTCACGCACTGGGGCGGGATCCCGTCCGTGGTGTACGGGCCGGGCGGGAAGTGGATCGCCCACCAGGCGGACGAGTACGTCGAGGTGGCCGAGATCGTGCGGTGCACCCGGGTGTTCGCCGAAGCCGCCCGCAGGTTCCTGCACAGGGACTTCTGATGCGGACCGGGCCCACGAACTCCCTGGTGGACGTCGCGGGGCTGCGCGTCGGGCACGCGCAGCGCGTCGGCGGCGGCCACCTGACGGGCACCACCGTCGTCCTGCCCCCTCCCGCCGGTGCGGTGGCCGGGGTCGACGTGCGCGGCGCCGCCCCGGGGACCAGGGAGACCGAACTGCTCGACCCGCGCAACCTCGTCGAACGCGTGCACGCCGTGGTCCTGACGGGCGGGAGCGCGTACGGGCTGGGGGCGGCGTGCGGGGTGATGGAGCGGCTCGCGGACGACGGGATCGGGTATCCGGTGGCCGGTGGCGTGGTGCCGATCGTCCCCGCGGACGTCATCTTCGACCTGGGACGCGGAGGCGTCTTCCGCGCCGTCCCGGACGCCACCCTGGGCACCGCCGCCTACGACGCTGCCGGCCCTTCCCCGGCCGCCCTCCCAGAAAAGACCGCAACCCCGGACGGCGGGGAAGCACTCCAGGGGACCGCACCATCGGGCGGGATCGTGACGGTGGATGGTGGTGGGATCGGGGTGCCGGGTGGCAGGGCCTTCACCCAAAGGACGGCGTCTCCGACGGCGAGCGGGTCGATCGGGGCCGGTACCGGGGCGTTGGCCGGAGGGTTGGCCGGAGGGGTGGGGACGGCGAGCACCGTACTGCCCGACGGCACCACCGTTGCCGCCCTTGCCGTGGCCAACCCCGCGGGCTCCGTCCTGGACCCGGCCGACGGCACTCTGGCCGGCGCCAGGTACGGCCTGCCAGGCGAGTTCGGCCACCTCCACACCCCCACGCGCCAGGAGGTCGACGCCTGGAACCCGGTCATGGCCCCGTCGTTCAACACCACCATCGGCGTGGTGGCCACCGACCTCACCCTCACCAAGGCCCAGTGCGGCAAACTGGCCGCCGTCGCCCACGACGGCCTGGCCAGGGCGATCAGGCCGGCCCACACCATGACCGACGGCGACACCATCTTCGGCCTGGCCACGTGCGCGACCCACGCCCCCGGCCACGACGTCTTCCAGGACGTGCTCGCGGCGGCGGCCGACGCGTTCGCCCGCGCCGTGGCCCACGCCGTCCTGACCGCCACCGGCCGCGAGGACGCGCCCGCGTACCTCGACGTGTTCCCGAGCGCTCAAGGGGGAGGCTCATGACCAACGACTGGCCGTCCGGGTTGCCCATCGGCGACGGATGGGTGGAGACCGCGCGGACCACCGAGGTGATCTTCCCTTACGACGGTTCGCCGGTCGCCCGGGCCCCGCTGGGCAACCAAGCCCATGCGGCACGAGCGCTGGAGGAGGCCCTGACCGCCGCGCCCGCCATGGCCGCCACGCCCTCGCACGCCCGGCGCGCCGCCCTCACCCACGCGCATGACGCCCTGCGCGCCAACCGTGAGGAGTTCGAGCGCCTGCTCGTCATGGAGACCGGCAAACCCCTGGTCGACTGCCAGGTCGAGGTGGCCAGAACGCTGCTCACCCTGACCACGGCCGCCGAGGAGGTGGCCAGGCTGCACGGGGAGACCGTGCCGCTGGACCTGCTGCCCTCCGGCGAGGGGCTGATCGGGTTCTGGACGCGGCGGCCCATCGGCGTCGTCGTCGGCATCACGGGCTTCAACTACCCGCTCCTGCTCGCCGCCCACAAGATCGCCCCTGCCGTGGCCGCCGGCTGTCCCGTGATCGTCAAACCGGCCCCCGCGACGCCGCTGGCCACGCTCTGGCTGGCGCACCTCCTGCGGTCGGCGAACGTGCTCCCACCGGCCGCCGTACAGGTCGTCACCGGAGACGTCGAGGTCGGTCGCACGCTGGTCGAGGACAGGCGCATCGGCGCGGTCTCCTTCACCGGCTCGGCCGCCGCCGGCCACGCCATCGCCAGGGGCGCCGCCCCCACCAAGGTCCTGCTCGAACTCGGCTCCAACGCCGCCCTCGTCGTCGCGGCCGACGCCGACCTCGAGGCCGCCGCCGACGCCGTCGTACGCGGCGGCTACTACGCCTCCGGCCAGGCGTGCATCTCGGTCCAGCGGGTGTTGGTCGAGGAGCCCGTACGCGAGGAGTTCCTGTCCCTGCTGGCCGCCCGCGTCAAGAACGTCTCCGTCGGCGACCCCCGCCTGCCCGGCACCCGCGTCGCCCCGCTCATCGACGAGGCCGCCACCGAACGCGTCCTGGACTGGATCGCCGCCTCCGGCGCCCGGACGATCACCGGCGGCCACCGCGAAGGCCGCGCCATCGCCCCGACCGTCCTCGACGGCGTCCCCGACGGGGCGACGGCCTGGGACGAGGAGATCTTCGGGCCGGTGGTGTGCGTACGCCCGGTGCCCGACCTCGACGCCGCCTTCGCCGCCGTCAACACCTCCAGGTACGGCCTGCACGCGGCCGTCTTCACCCGGTCGCTGGCGACGGCGTTCGCGGCGATCGAGCGGATCGAGGCCGGGGGAGTGGTGGTCAATGACGTGCCGGGGTTCAGGGCGGACAACATGCCGTACGGCGGGGTCAAGGACTCGGGCATCGGCCGCGAAGGGCCCCGCTTCGCCATCGAAGAACTGACCGTCACCCGGATGGCCGTCATCCGGCCGTAGCCGATCGTGCGGGTGGCTAGTTGGGTGGGTCGAAGCGGCCGTCGACGGCGGTCCAGCCGCCGTCCACGTACAGCACCGAGCCTGTCACGAAGCTGGCCGCGTCGCCCGCCAGATAGACCACCGCCCCGGCCATCTCCTCGGCCGATGCCCACCGGCCGAGGGCGCTCTTGGCGGCGTAGGCGTCGTACCAGCCGGGGTTGTCCTTGATCTGCCTGGTCAGCGGCGTCTCCACGACGCCGGGCGCGATCGCGTTCACCCGGACCCCGTGCGGGCCGAACTCCGCCGCAGCCGTCCGCAGCAACTGCACGAGCCCGGCCTTCGTCGCGGAATAGACGCCCTGCCCCGGCTCGGTCACGGAGGCCCGGATCGAGGCGAACCCGATGATCGAGCCGCGGCCCCGCGCCACCATCCCCGCACCGAACGCCCGCACCACGTCGAACGAGGCGCGCAGGTTCAGCCCCACGACCCGGTCGAATTCCTCGCCGGAGTAGTCGAGCAGCCGCTTGCGGACGTTCGTGGCCGCGGTGAACACCAGAACGTCGGCGGGCTCGGCGTCGGCGAACGCGCGCACGGCCGCGGCGTCGAGCACGTCGAGCAGCCGGGCGTCCCCGCCGCACCCGGCGGCCGTCTCCCGCGCCGAGGCCAGGTCGCGATCGGCGCACACCACGGACGCCCCGTGGGCGGCCAGCGCCAGCGCCGCCTCCCTGCCGATGCCGCTTCCCGCCCCGATCACCACGGCCCGCCGCCCGTCCAGGCGGAACAGCGCGTCATATCCCATACGAGGCACCCTAGCGACTGGTCCGACCAGTGCACCAGGTCTACCGGCCCTGGACGGATTCCCAGTCGGCGCGGAGCAGTTCGTACTCGACCTCGCCCTCCTCGGCCCCCTCGATCGGATCGTCCCACTCCGGGTGGAAGGTCCGTACGAAGCGCAGCCCGGACTTCTCCATCACCCGCCGCGACCCTCGATTGACGGTCATCGTCTGCGCGAACACCCGCCGCGCCCCCAGCTCCAGGAACGCCTTGTCGATCAGCGCCCGCGAGCCCTCGGACGCGTACCCCTTGCCCCAGGCCGCCTTGTGCAGCCGGTAACCCAGCTCGGGTTCGTCGGCGGGCGCGTCCTTGGGCGCCCGCAGGTGGAACCAACCGAGGAACGTCCCGGACGACTTCTCGATGGTCGCGAAGAAGTCCGAGGCGATGAGCCTGGGCAGCGTCTCCTCGACGATCGTCGTACGCGGCGTCGGCTTGCCGCCGTTGAGGTAACGCATGACCTCCGGGTCGTTGTTGAGCTCGAAGAGGTGGTCGGCGTCGGACTCGGTGAAACGGCGCAGGATGAGCCGGTCGGTTTCCAGGTAAATGTGCACCGGCACACGTTAACCGAGCGGAGGAACGCGGGCTCATGACCCGTCGGGTGACCTGCCCGTCGGCGAGGCCCGCCCGGCATCCATCGGACGGTGGATCCGGCGCACGGCCGCGACCAGCTCTCGCATCGACCCGACCTCGTGCGGCGATCCTGGCGCGGGGTGGGCGTCGGTGTCGTCGCTGCGGAAGAGCACCGTGCGCATCCCCAGAGCGCGGGCAGGAGCCAGGTTGACCGGCCGGTCGTCCACGAACACGACCTGCCAGGCGGGCACGTTCAGCGCGTCGAGGACCGCCTCGTACGCGGCCGGATCGGGCTTGCGAACCCGCAGGCCGGAGCTGATGAACCAGCGCCGGATGCGCCGCTCAAGCCCGAATCTGCGGCGGACGAGCGCCGACCATGCCGCCGTGTCGTTGCTCAGGCAGGCCGCCTCCAGTCCCGCCCCGGCCAGCTCGTCGAGCGCCTCCAGGGTGCCCTCGGTGAGACGGTGCTCTTGGCAGTAGTGCTCGTCGCGGGCCGTCAGGCCGACCGCCGCCCAGAACCCGTCCGTGGTCAGCCGCCCCAGCGTGGCGGCGCGGTAGGCCTTCCGGATGTCCTGTTCGGGCGCGTGGCATCCCTGGGCTCGCAGGTACGGGATCAGTACCCGTCCCTGAACGTCGCCGTACCGGTACAGAACGCCCATCGCATCGAAGACGACCACCTTCACCTCATGCCGCCCTTCCGGCGCAGGCCGTCCCTCGGCCAGGTTGAGAAGTTCTGTAAGGTGCCTTACGATTTCTAGATGATCAACGACCGCCGTGAGTACGACGACCTGGTGGCACGCTACGGCGCCCCCGTCGGCGTCGAGGACGCGCGCGCCCGCTGGGGCTCCCTGATCCGTTCCGCAGGTTTCGGCTCCATCACCCTGATCACCCGTGAACGCTGGGAATGGGCTGCCCTGGTGCCCTTGTCGCAGGTGTCCGGCGTGCTGAGCGGCCTGCCCGTGCTGTCGGTGTCGTCGGCCCGCGGCAAGCTGGGCGAGCTCGTCCGGCAGGCCGCCCAGCCGTACGACGACATGCCCATCCTGCTGAGCCGCCACCGCAACCCGGTCGCCGCCCTGGTGGGGGCCGGCCGCCTGATCGAGCGCTCTGCCACCTCCAACCGGGTCGACGCCGACGCGTTGCTGGTCGAGGGCCACACCATCACGCTGGCCCTGGACGCGCAGCAGTCGCAGGTCACCGCGATCGTGCGCGACCGCGACGGCAACGTGACCGCCGCCGGTTCCGGCGACGGCGCCGCCGGGGCCCTGCGCTCGCTCGTTTTCGGTTAGTCGGAGGCGAGGGTCGGCTCGACCACCGCGTCCGGTCCGGGGAAGACGAGCTGCTCGTGCCCGTCGCCGAAGCGGACGACGTAGGGAGGGCTGCCGTCGCGCCCGCGGACCTCGATGATCTCGGCCTTCCTGTCACGCTGGCCGACGACGTTGCCGTGGAAGAGCAGCGTGTCACCGACGCTTGCCTGCATGGCGGTTCCTCTCAACCGGGGTCCGGCGCCTTTGAGGTTCCTCCTCACCTTGCACCAGACGGGCCGCCGCGCAAAGGCGACTGGCCGAGTTCCCCGATGACACCCGAGTGGCCGCAGCCCTGTTCGCGGGCGCGCAGGGCTTCGACGAACCAGTGCACGGCCGGGGCCGTCGGGCGCGGGGGCGGCCAGCCGTTGATCACCGCGAGCGACTCCAGGTAGCGGTCCCACCGAGGGTCGTCCGCCCCCTCCAGCGCGGCCCGCAGTCCGGCGGCCTCCGTCAGGCCCCGGTCGCGTGCGTAGGCCGCCGTCACCGCCGCCACGACCTCATCGGCTCGCGGCGAGGCCGGATCGACGCCCGCCGCCACGGCCGGGCCCGCCTCGTCGCGGACGAGCGCGACGGGATCGCGGCGCGGGAGTGTTCTTCGCCGCGCGTCGGCCGCGAGCCGTTCCGCCATGCCGCGCACGCGGGCGCGAAAGCCGGGGTCCTGGGCCAGCTCGGCCAGCTCCACCCACGCCTCGACCTGCTCGGGTTCTGGGTCGTCTGGCAGTTCGGGGGTCAGCGAGCCGGCCACGCCGCCGAGGTCGGCGTCCAGGCCGTCGAAGGTGGCGGAGAGGAAGTCGCCGATCAGCCGTCGGCGTTCGTCCTCGGAGAGCCTGGCCAGCTTGTGCATCAGATCCATCTCCTCAGATGTGGACCCGCGCCTGGCCACCGCCGTCAGCACCGCGCGCCTCAGCCGCAGCGTGCGGATCCGCACCGCCAGCGCCTCGGCGTGCGCGGCGGCGACCTCGGCGAGCGAGAGCTCCCGGTCCACGACCTTGCGGATCGTGGGCAGGTCCACGCCCAGCTCGCGCAGCGTCCGTACGAGGTCGAGGCGGGCGACGGCGTCGAGGTCGTAGCGGCGGTAGCCGGCCGGGCTGCGGTCGGCGGGCGGCACGATCCCCTCATCGGAGTAGAACCGGATGGCCTTGACCGTCAGCCCGGTCCGCCGGGCCAGGTCGCCGATCGAGTAGAGCGGGTCGCCGTTCATGGCCTCACTCTCGTGTCTCCTCCAACGGGAGACTCAAGGCGACCAGTTCGACCTCGAACCCGTCGGCGTCCTCCAGGTAGGCGGCGTAGTGCCGCTCCCCGCCCGCGTACGGATGCCGCTCGGGGAACATCAGCCGCCACCCGTGCGCGGGCGCCCGCTCGGCCAGGGAGTCGACCAGGGCGCGATCGGCCACGTGGAAGGCCAGGTGGTTCAGGCCGGGACGGCACCGGTCGTGCCGGTCGTCGGTGAGCGCGGGCGAACGCTCCATCACGATGTACGTCGCCCCCAGCTTCCAGCTCCGGCCGTCGCTCCAGTCCTGGTGGAGGACGTAGCCGAGCTCCTTGAGCAGCCACTCCCAGCCGGCGACGGCCCGCCCCAGATCGGGCACCCAGATCTCGATGTGGTGCAGCGTTCCGGTGACGTCCATGCCCGTTGACCCTATAGGCGCCCCATTGACGGAGGAAGCCGCGTGGCCCCTTCTTCGATCCGGTCATGATCTTCGGGGATCCGTGGCTGCTGGTCGACGTCGCCATGCTGGTGGTCTCACCCCATATGCCCCTATACCACCCCTGAACTTGGAGTTCCACGTCAGGTGATGGTTTGACTACATGTGAGGAAATATGGTCGTCTCGTGACTTATGTTTCTGATGGGATGACTTAGACCGGTCCGGGGGAGAACGCTACATGCCGCACGCCCTCCTGCGCGTGCTCGCTTCGATGTCCATCGCAAGCACCGTCATGGTGGCCACGCCGGCCGCCGTCCAGGCGCAGGTCCCGACCCAGGCCCCAGCTCAGGCCAGGGTCCAGTCCGCGGTCAAGATCCGGCCCGTGCCCGCCGTACAGGAGCCGCCCGCAGCCGCGGTCACCGTTCCGACGCAGGCGTCGCTTGCCACCAGGCCCGCCGGAGAGCAGAAGGTGGGGCCGGGCACGCCCGAGGTGACCACGCCTGCCGGGCCGAGACTCGTCGACGAGCTCACCGCCGAGGCAGCCGCCGTACAGAAGGAGCAGGGTCTCGGCACGCAGGTGCCCGCCGTCCGCGACGTGCTGCCCGACACCGCCCAGGCGCAGACGCTGACGCCGCTCAAGCCGCTGGCGTCGGTCATCAAGGCGTTCGACGGGCTCGGGAAGGTGGTGCCGGGGCTGACGTACCGGCTCTGCGTCGAAAGCGCCGACGTGCCGGTCTCGTGCACGATCCAGCGCCCGGTCGGCACGCCCGTGGCGGCCGACGTCACCGGCGACAACAAGCCCGACCTGGCCGCCGACCTGCTGCCGGCCATGAACGCGTCGGGAGGCTCCGTCGGGCTCGGGTTCGCGGTCAGGAGGTTGTCGCAGGAGGGGCTCAAGGCCAGGGTCTGGGCCGAGTACGACGGTAAGGTGTCGGTCGGTTTCGACGGCCTGCGCCGAGGGTCCTCACTGGCGGCCTACGAATCGGGCACGTTCACCGTGGACATGGCGGGCAAGCGGGTCAAGGCCAGCGTCAAGCGCAAGGAGCCGGGGGAGTCGGCGTCCGTCATCGCGGGGCTGACCGGGAAGAGCGCCGTCAGCCTGCGTCAGACGCCGGCCACCGAGCAGCTCACCGTGAACGCCGCCCTCGACCCGCCCTCCTTCGACGTCGAGGCGTCCGGATCGGCCAAGCTGGAGGCCCTGGCGGTGACCGGCCGCCAGTTCACCCACGCCGTGCTCGACCGCATGCCCAGCCGCGCCGGCATCAGGGTGGCGGGCGGCGACATCCGCTTCTCCAGCCCGTCCCCGATCGAGCGCGGCCAGGTGCACCACTTCACCTACCGCGACGGGCGGCTGGCCCGGATGGTCGGCGTCGAGATGCGGAAGGTGCCGCAGACCTTCGCCGTCAAATACGGCGGCAACGCCGCCAAACAGACGTTGTCGATGGACGCGGACCGCTCGCGCGCCGGCTCGGCCGAAGTGCACTACTTCGACAGGGCCGCGGACAAGACCGTGGTCAAGGCCGAGCTGAGCGACCTGCCCGCCAAGGTGCGCCTGGTCAACGACCTGACCGAGAACCGCGTCACGCACAAGACCAGCTCGCCCATCGGCAGGTTCGCGGTGGTGCTGCAGCGCAACGAGGGCGCCGTCTCCAGCCCGCGCGGCGGTCACGTCACCATGATCAAGGATGGGGCCGCGGTCGGTGTGTCGGGGCTGCTGTCGGGGCTGCGCGGGTTCGACGTCACCTACGGCGGCTCGCCGCGCGCCCACCTGGAGGTCGACTCCAGCGGACGGTCGTTCGTCGGCGCGGCCAGCATCGACCGCACCCACCTGGCCAAGCTGGAGATCTCCAACACGCCCTCCAGCGTGGACGTCGCCCTCGACCCCACCGGCAGGAAGGCCGCCTACCAGGCCAGCGGCCTCATCGACAAGGTGCGCGCCGCCTACGTCAACCTGAAGTCGGGGCCGACGATCGACGGCACCGTGCTCGGCGTGCGCGACGACGTCAAGGCATCGTGGGAGCTGGGGGAACGCGCGACCGTCAAGGTCAGCAGCTCTTCCAAGCTCGGCCGCGTCAACGTCTACGCCAACAAGGCCAACGTGACCTCGCCGTCGGGAGAGGACCTTCAGGCGAGCGTCGAAGGCGTACGCAAACGGGTCGAACTGGTCGCCGACACCAAGGCCAGAACCCTCACCTGGGACTCCGCGGGGCCGGTCGACAAGGTGACCGCCCTGGCCAGAACCAAGATAGGCGGACGCTACGTCCGGGCCGCCGCCGACGTGAGCGACGTGCCCGCCCGCTTCGACGCCTCATGGAACCCCGCCTCCTACCGCTTCCGCGGCCTGTCGGGGCCGGTCGGCTCTGCCGCGCTGGCGTTCACCAACCACGACGACGCCAAGGCGCCCACGGGGCCGCACCTGGCGGCGCACTACGACCAGGCCTCCGGCGACCTGGACGGCAGCGTGCTGGTCAAGGGGCTCGCGCACGTCGAGTTCAGCCCGGCGGCCCAGGGGTTCAACGCCGACTTCCGCTCGGCCAAGCAGCGCCTGGCCGTGGACGCCGACGTCACCCAGGCCGACACGCGGTTCGGGCTCGTCGGCACGCTCGGCCCGGTGCCGGGCCGCCTGGCGGTCTCGACCGCCGACGGCAAGCTCACCTACTCCGGCTCGCACCTGGACGTGCGTGCCCGCGCCTGGCTCGGCAAGGTCGGGGCGCTGTCGCGCATGCGGGCCGCCCCGGCCGTCGCCGGCGGCATCTCCCTGGTGGACGGCGGCTGCGCGGCCGGCTCCGCGGGCTGCGCCCAGGGCCCCTTCTGCACGCCGCAGCGCGGCTGCTTCGGCCTCCAGGGGTACCTGGACGTGACGGGGCTGCCCGACCAGGTGACGGTGGACCTCGCGGCCAAGACGTTCGCGTTCTCCGGGTTCCAGCCCCGCAGCCGGAACCTGGGCGTCTACCTGGCCAGCAGCGTCCTGTCACCCGTGCCCATCAAGGCCGCGGCCACCCTGAGCGGGCTCCCCTCGAAGATCACCAGCATGTCGCTGGGGCCGTTCGAGGTGGCCCAGGGCAACGCGGTCAAGGCCGGTTACCGCATCGAGCCGGCGGCCACGCTGGGCTCGCTCGACGTGCGGGCCGAGACCACCGGGCTGCGCGGGCACGTGGCGATCGACCCGGTGCCCGCCTCCGTGGCCGTCCAGGGGACGTACGGCGCCAAGACCCGCATCAGGGTGCAGAACTCCGCCCCCGTCAAGCGCCTGGCGGCCAAGGTCACCATGGCCGGGAAGGGCACCGGCGAACTGCGCTTCTCCGACGTGCCCGCCACCTTCGGAGTGGACGCCGACGCCTCGGCGGCCGGGCTGAGCGTGCCGGCCGTGACCTACAAGTCGGACCGCAGCACCCTCGACGGCTATCTCGGCGTCGAGAGCGGGCTGGTGGATCCGCAGGGACGCCTCGGGGACGTGTCGTTCGCCGTCAAGGACCTGGCCGCCGACACCACGATCAGGCTCAACCCGGACCAGACGCTCGACCTGGTCTCCAAACCGGTGCCGACCGGGCAGATCGCGCTGCGCGCGGGCCTGAAGGTGGATGCGGTCCCGCGTCAGCGGGTCGCGGTGAGCCAGGAGGTGCCGTACACGACCGGGTTCCTCACCTACCACGTCGGCGGGGAGTTCGGGCTGGCGCAGAGTTCGGTCAAGGCCGTGGGGCTGTCGGTACGGCAACTGTCGTGGCTGCGCGTCAGACCAGGTAAGGTCCCCTTCGGACTGAAGGCGCCGCCGGCCCTCGGCTACGTCGCCCCCGGCTTCGAGGGCAACTACGGGCGCCTGGACATCACCGCCAAGGGCGTGGACCTGCGGCCGGAGGTGGCCATCGACCTCAAGCTGAGCAGGGAGATCGGCGACGACGTCTTCAACGACTCCGTACGCCTCGGGCCGACCTCGACGCTGGCGATGCGCCGCTACGACCAGCGGATGCGCAGGATCGGGGCCAAGCAGGAGGTCAAGGCGGCCGGGATCAGCCTGGCGTGCGTGACGGTCGACGCCAAGCCCGGGTTCGCGGCCGCCGGGGGGAAGAACGCGATCACGTTGCGCGGGGCCGACGGGCCGCAGATGGTGTCGTTGCTGGATCCCGGCGGGCAGGTGCCCGACTATGCGGTGGACCTGCTGACGCACTTCATGAGCCCGTTCCCCGGGGCGCAGTGGAAGGTCGCGGGGACCAAGGCCGGGGGCTGCTCGGCCACCGGGGCTCCGTCGAGCCCAGAACGCTGATCCCGCTGGTTTCGCGGGCCGGTGGCGCGTCCACCGGCCCGCGAAACGCTGAGGACCCGCACGGCCGCGTCTCCCCGGGCGGCCGTGCGCCTCCGCGTGTCCCTTATGAGACTGGGATAGCGTTTACCGTTTGGATGAGGTGAAATGTCAAAGTCGTTCTACGCTTTGGAGACACCTCGTGCCACTGTTCGACCTGCCGCTTGAGAAGCTGCGCTCCTACCTTCCCGACCGCGACGAGCCCGCCGACTTCGACGACTTCTGGTCGGCGACCCTGGCCGAGGCCAGGGAGTTCGACCTGGCCGCCGAGTACGTCCCCTACGACGTCCCCTTCGTCAGCGTGAAGGTGCACGACGTCTCGTTCGCCGGCTGGGGCGGGCACCGCATCAACGGCTGGTTCCTGGTCCCGCAGGGCATCGAGGGGCCGCTGCCGTGCGTGGTCCACTACATCGGCTACAGCGGCGGCCGGGGCTTCCCCAAGGACCACCTGATGTGGCCGGCGGCCGGGTACGCGGTGTTCGTGATGGAGACGCGCGGCCACGGCGGCGCGAACGCCGGCAGCCCCGGCACCACCGGCGACCCGCACGGCAGCGCCGGCCCGCAGGCCCCCGGCATGATGACGCGCGGCCTCCTCGACCCAGGCGACTACTACTACCGGCGCGTGTTCACCGACGCCGTCAGGGCCGTGGACGCCGTGTGCGAGCACCCGGACGTGGACCCCGCCCGCATCGTCGTCTCAGGAGGCAGTCAGGGCGGCGGCATCGCCCAGGCCACGGCCGCGCTGCATCCGGCGGTCAAGGCGGCCCTCATCGACGTGCCGTTCCTGACCCACTTCCGGCGGGCGGTGGAGATCACCGGGCGCGACCCGTACCAGGAGCTGGTGCGCTTCCTGTCCACCCGCAGGAACACCTCCGAGCAGGTGTTCCGCACGCTGTCATACTTCGACGGCCTGAACTTCGCCGCCCGTGGCCAGGTGCCCGCGCTGTACTCCGTGGGGCTGATGGACGACGTGTGCCCGCCGTCCACGGTGTTCGCCGCCTACAACCACTGGCAGGGCCCCAAGGAGATCACCGTCTGGCCGTGGAACAACCATGAGGGCGGCGGCGGCTTCCAGTCGGAGGAGCAGTTGCGCTACCTCCACAAGCTCCTTTCCGACGGATAGGCGGGTGCCCGCCGCGCCGGTGCGGCGCGGCGGGGCCCCGTCGTCAAGCGGTCTGTTCTGTGACCACGAACGACACGCTTCCCTTGTCATCGGCCCCGGCGTCCAAGGCCTTGTCGTCCAGCACGGTTGCCGCCACAGGGTCGAGGTACACCCGAGCCCCCTCGGTCTCCACCACGGCGTCAGCCGGCTCCGGAGCGGTGGCCAGCGAAAGGGTGAGCGAACTCGAGCCCTCGCCCTGAGACGAGATGCGAATCCCGCTCTGGGCAGGCTCGGGCGCGGACGCGGTCAGATCACGAATCGCCTGGGCTGCGTTGGCTGTCAGGGTGAGCACTACGGCTCCTCCTCACGGTCGACGTACACGAGTTGGCTGCCCTTCCCCCAACATCGCGTCCTAACCCTTCTTGACCATTTCTTTACTGAGATGGCGTGAGTCTGGTGAGAATGGAGCCCATGGACTTCGCGACGCGCAGGGAAGCGATGGTGGCGCTGCTGCGGGAGCGCCAGGACATCAGCGAGCCGGTGGCGGCGGCGATGCGCGCCGTGCCGCGCCACCTGTTCGTGCCCGGCGTCGCCCCCGAGGACGCCTACCGCGACGAGCCCATCGTCACCAAACGCGACGCGGAGGGACGGCCGATCAGCTCCTCCTCGCAGCCCGCCATCATGGCCCTCATGCTCGACCAGCTCGGCGTGGAGCCGGGACAGCGGGTGCTGGAGATCGGCGCGGGCACCGGCTACAACGCGGCGCTGCTGGGACACCTGACGGGTCCGGGCGGGCGGGTGGTGAGCGTGGACATCGACGCCGACATCGTCGCCCAGGCCAGGCAGAACCTGTCGGCCGCGGGGGCGGACCACGTGGAGGTCGTGTGCGCCGACGGGGCCCAGGGCCATGAGGAACTGGCCCCCTACGACCGGCTGATCGCCACGGTGGGCGTCTGGGACCTGGCCCCGGCCTGGATGGAGCAGCTCGGGGATCAGGGACGGCTGGTGGTGCCCCTGGACCTGCGCGGCGTGCAGGCGTCCGTGGCGCTGGAGCGCGAGGGCGGCCATTGGGTCAGCCGATCGGTGGTGCCGTGCGGGTTCATGCGCATGCGCGGGCCCTTCTCCGGGACCGAGGTGATCACGGTCCTGCGCCCAGAACTGATGCTGGTGCTGCCCGAGCCGCGCGAGTTCGGCGACGTGCTCGCCGCCCTCGGTACCGACCCCGCCCAGATCGCCACGGAGGTGGAGGGGCCGTCCTCCGGGGCCGAGATCGGCATGGGCACCGCGCTCTGGCTGGCGCTGCACGAGCCCCGCTGGTGCGCGCTCATCGGCGTGCTCGGCCCCGGCACGGGCTACGGCGGGACCTCGGGGATCGTCGAGGGCGACAGCATCGCGCTGCTGGCCTCGGACGGCCCGCTGGTCGTACGCGGTCACGGGCCCGACGGGGCGCGCCTGGCGGGCGAACTGGCGGCGCACGTCCGGGACTGGGACGCGGCCGGCCGCCCGAAGACGGAGTCCCTGCGCATCGAGGCGTACGAGGGCCCGGCGCCGGCCGGGCGCACCGTCATCGAGAAACGGCACGTGAATCTGGCGCTGGACTTCGGAGCAAATTGAAATAACGCTCCTTACGGAAACCCCATAATTTCCACGCCCGCCCGGCCGCTTCCTCCCGCCTTTTGGGACTCCAGCTTCCCTGCCTTTCTGGGGCTCCAGCCTTTCCGGACTTCCGCTTTTCCGGAGGTCCGCCTACGCCACGACCCACTCGCCGTCGCGCATGAGATCGCGGCCCGCCAGCTCGTTCGCCTCCCGCCACGCCTGCACGCGCACCGGCGTGAGGCGGAAGTAGTGGTAAGGGCCGGACGACTTG
Organism: Nonomuraea purpurea; assembly: GCF_042650645.1. Taxonomy (NCBI): domain Bacteria; kingdom Bacillati; phylum Actinomycetota; class Actinomycetes; order Streptosporangiales; family Streptosporangiaceae; genus Nonomuraea; species Nonomuraea purpurea. Next base: position 454,725 of record NZ_JBHSBI010000003.1, on the reverse strand, counting down.
CGCGGGTCGAACCCCGTCTTCTCGGCGAACGCCTCGCCGGTCTCGGCCGGGATCTCGGTCGCGGGCGTGGCCTCGGCCGTCCCCTCGATGAGGACGACGTCGCGCACCAGCCCGATCCCCACACGCACCCGCCGGGTGGCCAGCAGGTTGCGGGCGGTCGGGGAGGCGCTCGCCGTGGCCATCAGCAGCGTCGCGCCGTCCCACAGGAACGACAGCGGCACCAGGTACGGCTCCCCGCCCCCTTCGTCCGCCGTGGCCACCCAGGCGTCCACGTCGTTCCGCAGCCGGTCCAGGGTGTCCTGCTTGCGCTGTTCGGGGGTACGGGGGTCGGGCACGGTCATTTTCGCAGGTCCTCCGGGGGTTCGGGTTCTCCGGCCATTATCGATGACGGGCTCGCTCGGAGTGCCATGCACACTCGTCTGACTCTGTCGCCGGTGTTTCAAACGCCGTGAAACCGAAGTAGAGGAAAAACTGCCCAGCCCGTGTGCAGCCTTGTGGCGATATGGGGTATTTGTCCTGTTTGAAACCAGGACGAACACACAGGGGGATCGTCGTGGCTATGCAAACAGAGATCCGTCACCTGCTCGAGTGTCACGTGGTCGGATCCGACGGACAGCCGATCGGCAAAGTGGGCCAGGTCTACCTCAACGACCGCACAGGCGAGCCGGAGTGGGTGACCGTACGCACGGGGTTCTTCGGCATGCGTCAGACCTTCGTGCCCCTGGCCAACGCCCGCCGCTCGGGCGAGGAGATCCGGGTTCCCTACGACAGGGAGATGATCAAGGGGGCGCCGAACATCGACGTGAACAGCCGCCTGTCCCTGAAGGAGGAGGCCGACCTTTACCGCTACTACGGCATGCGCCCGACGGACGTCCCGCCGCAGCGCGCCGGCGAGCCGCGTACGAGAGCGCCCATCGCGGAGCCGGCCGCGAAGCCCGGCGCGAGGCAGGCCGCGGGGGAGCGGGCCGGTGACGACCGGGACATCGAGATGACCAGGTCGGAAGAGCGGCTGCGCATCGGCAAGGAGAGCAGGGAGACGGGCCACGTCCGCCTGCGCAAGCGCGTCGAGACCCAAAGCGTCCAGGAGCGGGTGCCGCTCTCCCATGAGGAGGTCGTGATCGAGCGCGAGCCGATCCACGACGGCGAGGTGAGCGCCACCTACGAGCTCACCGAGGAGGACCGGCAGATGACGCTCTACGAGGAGCGCCCGGTCGTCAGCAAGGAGACCAGGCCGGTCGAGCGCATCCACGTGCACAAGGAGCGCGTCCAGCACGAGGAGACCGTGGAGGGCGAGGTCCGGAAGGAGCGCCTGGAGATCGACACGGACGGGACCGCCCGCGGGGGCGGGCCGCGCCGCCCCGGCGAGCGGTGAGCGGCCGCTGCGGAGGAGACGGCTCGCGGGGGCGTGCATCCGCGCCCCCGCGCCCGTCTCCAGAATGAAATTCTGAAACTCCAGTAAATTACGAGTAAAGCTCAATTTCATTGAGCATGCTGCAGCGCTTGCCGATTTCGCAGCCCGCGCCCGGCGGCACAATCACTTTCACGTGCTGCCCCGTCACGGAGACGGGCGAATAACGCAGCGCGTAATCCGTCCGCCCGTCGATCGTGAGCACCGGATCGCCCCACGACCGCCCGTCACGCGAGACGTAGACCCGCGCGCCGGCGGCGTGCCCGGGGCGCAGGCTGAGCCCGATCAGCCGCAGCGGATAGGCCCGGTCCAGGCGCAGCACGTACTGGCCGCGTCCCGCCGCGACGGCGCTGGAGCGGTACTCGGTGCTGCCGTCGAGCGCGCGGCCCTTGTCGCGCATGGTGGTGGAGATCTCCAGCAGCCCGCGCCCCCGCATCTCCGCCAGGTCCAGCCGTCCTGGCGCGGGCGGCGCGACGGTGAACAGCCGCCGCTTGATCGCATACCAGCCGCCGTTCTCGAACCGCCCGTGCGCCGGGCACGCCGTCTCGTTCAGCGTCCCGTCGGGCCGCACCCCGGGCAGCTTGCAGTTGTCGAACACCTGGATCAGCCGGTGCGCCCCGACGGCGGCCAGCCCCGTGTAGCCGGAGGAGCCGTGCGTGTCCCACACGCCGTCGCGGTTGTGGTAGGTCACCCTCGGCTGCAGCCACGAGTGCCCGAGCCCGTCGGGGGAGACCGCCAGCCAGTTGTCCGGCCGTCCCGCGCTGAGCACGAGCACCCCGCCCGGCGTCAGCAGCAGCCGCGGCGCCACCCCGCGCACCACGCAGTCCATGCCGCTCAGGCGCAGTTCGCTGACCGGCGACCAGGTGCGGCCCCCGTCGGTGGAGCGGCTCTGGTGCAGCGTGGAGTACTTGCCCCCGTCGCGGCGCAGCACCGCCAGCAGGCTGCCGTCCGCGGTCTGCTCCACGGCCGCCTCGTTGTAGACGAACCCGCCGGACGGCATGGCGATGACGCCGCGGCGGGTGAAGGTGCCCCCGCCGTCGGCGCTGGCGTAGACCTCGGCCTGGTAGGTCTGCGTGTCCAGGTAGCGGGCGTACGCCGTGATCAGGATCGTCCCGTCGGCGAGCTGGATCGGCGCCCCGTGCACGGCCCCGCCGGGCAGCAGCTCCCCCTGCGTGGTCAGCGTCGCCTTCGCGCGCACCCAGCTCTCCCCGGCATCCAGCGACGGCGAGGTGAGCACCCCCAGCCGCGCCGTGTGCGGCCCGGTCCAGCCCAGGTAGTACTCGGTGGCGAAGAAGCGGCCGTCGTGCAGCTCGATCGGCGACTCGCGCAGCGGCGTGGCGCTCGACGGGCCGAACGTCCGGCCGCCGTCGACGGACAGCGCCGAGTCGCTGGTGAGGGTGACGATCCTGTCGACGTTGGTGGTGTAGGTGACGAGCACCTTCCGGCCCGCGGCCGTGACGTTCGGGAAACCCGCGAAATCGAGCCGTTCGGAATCCGTGGGTTCACCCGCGATCGGCTGCGGATTCGGATGAATCCAATCGAGTGAGGAATCAGTATCGATCAGGTAAGGCCCGGACTGCGGGGGTTGATCCGGTAGCACGCAGTAACTGCCTTCTGCCTGCACCGCACCGGGGTGCGCGGGCAGTCCGGCGGCCACGCACATGGCCGCGACCACGGCTCTGAGCACCGGCACGGGCTCTCTCCTTCCCTGCGTCGACCGATCACCACGACGTTCGGACTCTAGGTCATCCACGGCCCGCAACACGGTATTCACCTGCGGGAAGTCGCGAGTTCACCTCGGCGCCCGGGTGGCGGGAAGATGATCCATGCTGTATTGGTTAAGTGACAGTTGACAGAAAAGCGCCCGCTGACGACTCTGATGGCGGAACCATTAAGTGTGAATTTACGAAGAGGTCCACGGGTCAGGAGGTGGCCCCCCATGAGCATCGAGCCCAGGGCGAGAGTCGTCCCAGAGCGCGTGCTGCCAGGCCCGGTGCCCGTGGCGCCGGAGACAGCAGCCCAGCAACGCGTCGTCAAACGCATCTGCGCCAGAGTCGCCCCGGACGGCGTCGAGATCGGCGTCGGAGAGGTTCCCCCCGGCGGCCTTCAGGTGTGGATCGACACCCCGGTGCCGATCGCCGAACAGGAGTCGTGGGTGCTCCACCACCGCATGGCGCGCGAGGTGGCCCTGGTCGGCTGGCACTGCGAGGCCGACGCCGACCGCCTGCTGGTTCTCGGCTGGAGCGCCGCGTGCCTGCACAACCGCGTACGCCTGCTCCAGAGCGGGCTGCGCCGCCTGTCCGGCTTCGAGCAGACCGCCCAGCGGGCCGTCCAGCTCGACGGGCACCACCCGGACGAGCAGCCCGTCACCGAGGTCGTGGCGGCGGTCTGCGCCTCGATCGAGCGGCGGCTGCGCTGGCCGGAGCGGCTGGCCGAACTGGCCGGGTTCGACCGCAGCTCGGGCCTGCCGCACCTGCAACTGCTCCTCGCCCAGGTCACGGGGCTGGAGTCGAAGGTCGCCGCGGCGTGTGAGGAGCACCTCGTCATGGCGAGGGTGCTCGCGCGGGCCGTCTGCGAGCAGTACGCGATGCACTCCGACCTGCGCCGCGCCCAGCGTGAGGTGCTGGCCGACTCCCGCCGATGGGTGCACGCCAGTTCCATGATCCGTGGCTCGGCCGCCCCCCGGCCGAGTTCCGCCGGCGGCGGCCGTCCTCACATGGGGCTGGCCGAACGCCGCATCGCCGCGAGCGTGATCAACCACGGCGTGCCGCGGGCGACCCCCGCGAGCGCCACTCAACGTGCCGCGCGCAACGGCCGCGAGGAAGGCGCGCGCTGAGCACGTTGACCCGCTCAACGGCGAGCGGTCGCCCGGAAAACCCACACGAGTCCGGTAGGAGAGCTCCCGTCATGCGAACCCCCCCGCACCTGCCCGCCCGAACCCGGCGCGAGCCCCGAGACACCGAAACACCGCGAGGCCGTCGGCACCCCTACAGCCTGCACGAGGTCCCCGTGCAGGCGGCCCCGCGCGGCACACTCGACTTCCCCGCCCCTGACGCCGACCCCGAGACCGACGTCTTCGTCGAGCAGCGGCTGCTCGGCATCAGGGAACTGTCCAACCAGGCCATCGGCTCCATCGACGACCTTCTCCAGCACACCTCCTGAGGTGTGCCCAACGGCCCCCGGCCGGGGGGCCGGAACAGCGATATCTCATCCTTTGAGGAGAGCCATGCAGGGACTATCGCGACTGGACCTGCAGTCGCGTGATGTCGGGGGTCACCAACCGCGCACCGTGGCCGGCATCGAAACGCCGCGCACCCTCGACGAGGTACGAGTACTCGTCCGCCGGGTCATGGCGGCCAAGCGCCGCCTCTACCCGATCAGCACCGGCAGGAACTGGGGCATGGGCTCGTCCATGCCGGTGACAGAGGACAACCTGGTCGTCGACCTCAGCGGCATGAACCGCATCCGCAGCCTCGACCTCGACACCGGCTACGCGGTCATCGAACCCGGGGTGACCCAGGCGCAGCTGGCCGAGGTGCTGCGCGACACCCCGTGGATGCTGAACGTCACCGCCTCCTGCGCCGACACCTCCGTCGTCGGCAACGCGCTCGACCGCGGCGACGGCTGCCTGCGCTCCCGCGTCCACGACGTGGCCGGGCTGGAGGCCGTGCTGGCCGACGGCAGCGTGATCACCACCGGCGGGCTCGACCCCGTCGGGCGCTACCACGGCCGGGTCGCCGGGCCCGACCTGACGCCCGCGTTCGTCCAGCACAACCTGGGCATCGTCACCGCCATGGCCGTCTCGCTGGTGCCGCGCCCGCAGACCATCGGGCTCGTGCACGGCCGCATGCCGCGCGACCAGGTCGGCCTCGCGCTCGGCGCCATCACCGGCTTCCTGCGCCGCGGCAACCCGGCCGGCGGGTTCCTGCGCCTGCGCGAGCTGGCGCTCACGCCCAGCAGCGGCGAGTGGTTCCTGCCGAAGGGCACCGACCCCGGCCTGTTCACCGTCCTCGGGCCGCTCCTGGGCAGCGACGCCACCGTCGAACTCGCCGAAGACCTGCTGCGCAAGGCGCTGGTCGAGGTCGAGGGCGCCGAGGCGCTGCGCGTCGTGGACGCCGCAGAGGTCGCCCCCGACGACCCGCTCTACCCCAGGGCGCTCATGGCCCAGGGCATCCCCACCTGCATCGGAGTGCGCAACGCGCTCGGCGTGACGTCCTGCGAGCAGATCGACGAGGGCACCATCGGCTTCCTGGCGCTGATGCCGCTGATGCCGATGCACGCCCGACGGACCGACGACCTCCTGGCCGCCCTGCAAACGGCCGTGGACGCGCACGGCACCGCCCTCATGGTCGAGTGGAACCTCGTCAGCACCCACCTGGCCAACGGCGTCATGCAGATCTTCTTCCAGCGTGGCGAGCCCGACGCCCCCTACCGGGCGCACCAGCTCCGCAACGACGGCAACTGCGTGCTGCGCAGCCATGGCTGCGCCATCTACCGCTCCGACATCGACCACGCCGCCGCCGACGTCTGGTCCGAGACCAGCACCGCCAGCCTCGGCATGCTGCACCGGCTCAAAACGGCGCTCGACCCGGACGGCCTGCTGTCGCCCGGACGCTACGGCGCCTGAAAGACCACCCGTCAGCCGTGCGGGCGCAGCCGGAGCGCGCCCGCCGGGTGGGAACCGTTCAAGATGTCAAGGAGGTGACCTCGTGAGTTCGTCACCAGCGCGGGGGACGAGCACAACCGGCGAAGGCCGACGCTACGGCGTGATGCTGCGGCTGGTCGGTGCCGGCGTGATGTTGACGGTGATGGCCGACACGACCGCCACCACCCTGGCGGTAGGAATGCTGCGTTACACGCCGGCGGGCGACGGCATGCCGCTCGGCGACCTGGTCTGGCTCACCAGCGCCGCGTTCATCCCGATCGCGGCGCTGCTGGCCACGGCCGGCCGCTGGGCCGACCTGTTCGGCCGGCGGCGGGTGCTCGCCGTCGGCCTGGTGATCTTCACGCTGGGCGGGATCGCCGCCGTCACCGTCGACTCCTGGTCCTACGTGCTGGCCGCACGGGCCGTCCAGGGCGCCGGGGCCGCGGCGATGATCCCGGCCAGCCTCGGGCTGCTGCTCGGAGAGTTGCCGGAGTCGCAGCGGCGCGGCGCGATCGCGCTGTGGAGCTCCGCCTCCGGGCTCGGCTGCCTGCTCATGCAGGCGGGCGGCGGCTGGCTGGCCGTCGCCGTCGGCTGGCGGGCCCTGTTCTTCCCCGACGTCGTCATGGGCGTCGTGCTCCTGATCGCCTGTCTCGGGCTTCCGCCGGGCAAGCGCGCGGGCGCCAAGGGCGTGCCGGACATGCTGGGCGCGTTGCTGCTCGCCGCGGGCATCGGCGTGATCGTGCTGGCCATCTCCAAGGCCATGGCCTGGGGCATGGACGTGGTGTGGCTGGCGCTGGCCGCGCTGGCCCTGCTGGGCGGCGCGTTCGCCCAGGCCAGGCACCACCGCCTGCCCGCGATCGACCTGACCCTGTGGCGGCGCCCGAAGTTCGTCTGGGGCTGGCTGGCGACCTGGGGCTTCGGCGCGCTGTCGTACGGGCTGCTGACCGTCCAGCCGCTCTACCTGCTCCACCTGGGCTATCCCATGCTCGAGGTGGCCATGTGGCTGACGCCCACCTCGGTGGCCGTCGCCGTGACGGGCTTCCTGGCCGGGCGTCTGGTCAAGCGCGTCGGCGCCTACGGGCTGATCTACGCCGGCTCGCTGCTCTGCGGCGGTGCGTGCGTGCTCGTGCTGACGCAGGTCGGGCCCACCATCTGGGGCCTGATCGCCAGCGTCGTGGTCGGCGTCGGCGTCGGCGCGCTCGCGCCGGGGACCTCCGTCGCCACCACCCTGGCCGCCCGCCCGCAGCAGTACGCCTCCGCCGTCGGCGCGGCCACGATGGCGCGCATGGTCGGCGGTGCCGTCGGCGTCGCCGTCGTGTCCGTCGTCATCGACCACCCGTTCATGACCGGCCCCTTCGCCGGGCTGGCAGGGGCGCTGGCGCTGTGCGTGGCGATCTCGGTGCTGATCGGCGCGCTGGCCCTGACCAAGATCACCCGGCTGCGGCCGGACCCCGGCGACGTCATGATCAAGGTGCCGCGCCGGATGCTGCTGGAGTTGCGCATGACCCTGGCCACCGTAGCGGCGGAGGCCGACGCGTTGTTGCCTGTCGAGACCCGCACTCCCCCCATGAATCCCGATATGAGCCGCGTCCCGCGGCCCCGGGTGGCCGAGCCTGGCCCCCTCGCCGGTTCCCGCGGGAACACGCACTAGTTCGAACCACCGAAAGGGCTCTCGTCATGGCAACCACATCCTGCGACGTAGCCATCGTCGGCGCCGGCCTCGGCGGCTGCTTCCTGGCACTGCTGCTGGGACGCCGCGGTCTCAACGTCGTCGTCATCGAGCAAGGACCCTCGATCCCCAGCGCCGGCGCGGACTTCCTCAAGCCGCCGGGTTTACGGGTGCTGGCCCGGCACGGACTGGCGGGCCTCGTCGAACGCCATGGCCTCAAACGCGACCTCATCCGCTACTACCACGACGGCGACCCCATCCAGGAGTGCCGCTTCCCCGACGGCGGCTTCCTCATCCGCCCCTACCACGAGCTGGTCGAGCTCATCTACGCCAGCTGCGCGATGGAGGGCGTCGAGTTCTGCTTCGACGCCGGCATCACCGACATCGCGATCGACGACGGCCACGTCGAGGAGCTGACGCTGTCGAACGGCCGCCGGCTGCGCCCCGGCGTCGTGATCGGCGCCGACGGCACCAAGTCCGCCATCCGCCAGGCGCTGGACATCGAGCAGCGCACGATGCCCTACGAACGGCTGCTCATGCGCGTGGCCACCGTGCCGCTCAGCGCCAGCGTCGCCCAGCTCAACCGGCTCTACTTCAGCTCGGGAGGGTGGCTCGCCTACCTGTACCCGATCAGCCGCGACCAGGCCAGGGTGTTCGTCGGCCTGCCCCCCGAGGACGACAAGGAGATCTTCCAGGAAGGCATCCCCGCGCTGCTGGACGAGCTGAAGAAGTTCGTCACCGACAGCTCCGACGTCTTCAACGCGCTCCAGCCCGCCACCTGGCAGCGGATCAAGGTCTCCTCGCTGCGGGTGGAGGCCTACCACAAGGGCAACGCCGCCCTCCTCGGCTCGGCCGCCTTCGCCTGCCACCCGATGACGGGCATGGGCATGAGCTACACGCTGCACGACGCCGAGATCCTGGCCGAGGCCATCAGCGCGGCGGGCGGCGACGACGACCGGCTCGACCGGCTGCTGTACGCCCGCTACGAGCCCCGCAGGCACGCACACCGGCAGCTCATCGACTACGGAGACGCCCTGGCCGCCACCTTCCCCGACCGGGACGCCTACCTGGCCGCCTTCCGCGCCGACCTGCACATCTTCGGCGAGGCGGCCGCACCGGCGCAGCCGCCGGCCCTGCAACCGACCTGAGCCGGCGCCCCCGCCGCCCGCCATTCCCACATTGGTGAGGTCGTCCAGTGCCACGCTGAGTGCGATGGGCAGCCCGATCCCCAAGGCGGCGGGGGCGTCCAGTCCCATGGTAGGGCCAGCACTACCGTGAGGACGGGTGACAGCGGGGGTCCGCCAGGACCCCCGCTGTCGCGATGCTGATGAATGATCCGCACGAGATTCATCAGCATCGGAGACGAATGTGACTGTGGTGGAGACATCCCGCCTTCAGCGGGGGAGCGACTTCGCGGGGTTGTCGCGCCGCATCGCCCAGGCGGGGCTGCTCGAGCGGCGGCCCGGCTACTACGCGGTCAGGATCGGCCTGGTCGCGGGCCTGTTCGGGGGAAGCTGGGCGCTGTTCGCCGCGGTCGGCGACTCCTGGTGGCAGATCCCGGTCGCGGTGCTGCTCGCCGTGGCCTTCGCGCAGGTCACGCTGCTGGCCCACGACCTGGCGCACGGGCAGATCTCCCGCTCGCGGCGCAGGAGCAGGATCGCCGGGCTGCTGGTGGGCAACCTGGCCGTCGGGCTGAGCTACGGCTGGTGGATGGACAAGCACACCCGCCACCACGCCAACCCCAACCACGAGGACCACGACCCCGACGTCTCGCCCGACGTCCTCATCTGGTCGCACAAGCAGGCCGAGGCCGCGCGCGGGCTGCCGCGCCTCATCGGGCGCCGGCAGGCGTTCCTGTTCTTCCCGCTGCTCACCCTCGAAGGCGTGAACCTGAAGGTGTCGAGCTTCCGCGCGCTGCGCCGCCCGTCGCTCAAAGCCAGGATGGCCGAGGGGCTGCTGCTGAGCGCGCACGTCCTGATCTACCTCGGCGCGCTGTTCCTGGTGCTGCCGCCCGGCATGGCGCTGGTCTTCCTCGCCGTCCACCAGGCCTGCTACGGCGTCTACCTGGGCTGCACCTTCGCCCCCAACCACAAGGGCATGCCCGTGCTGAGCGCGCAAGACGAACTCGACTTCCTGCGCCGCCAGGTCCTGACCTCCAGGAACGTCAGCGGCGGGCGCCTGGTCAACGTCGCGCTCGGCGGCCTGAACTACCAGATCGAGCACCACCTGTTCCCCAGCATGCCCAGCGCGAACCTGCGCAGGGCCCAGCCCATCGTCCGCGACTACTGCCGCTCGCTCGGCGTCGAGTACGTCGAATGCGGGCTGTTCGCGTCATGGGGGCAGGCCCTGCGCCACCTGCACGAGGTCGGACGGCCGCTCAGGAGATGACGACCAGCTCCAACCCGCCCGAATCCTCCCTGATCTGATGGCCGCCCTCGACCAGCACCGTCCGTAACGCGAGCAGGACCGCGGCGCGGACGGTCGCGTACTTCACGAGCTGGTCGGTGGACGTGCCCCACGTGATCACCACTCCGCGAGTGGGATCGAGCCAGACGCCGAGCCCGCCCTCGGCCGACACGAGCGTCGGCTCGACGGTGAAGCCCGCCTCCCTCAACTCCCGACGGACCAGCTCTTCCAGGCCCAGACCGTCGCCCAAGGCGGTGTCCATCAGAGTCAGCTGCCCACACCGGCGGGTTGTGAACCTCCGGCAGCCGGCAATCTGTGTGTAAGGATGGCGGCTGTGTCGTCCGCGTCCCAAGCGCTGCGTCTGTCGCGGGCCGTCGTGTTCGCGACGGTCTGCTGCGCGGTGTCGGCGGGCGGGCACGTGCTGGCCGGGGGAGGGGCCGTCCCGTTCCGGGTCTTCCTGGCCGGGGTGGCGGCCGCGCTCGCGCTGGCGTACCTGATCGACGGGCGTGAGCGCGGGCTCGCGGCGGTGCTGGCCGCCGCCGTGACCACGCAGATGGCGCTGCACCAGGTCTTCGAACGGCTCGCGCCCGGCGCGGGCTTCGATGCCGGGCACGCGCATCCGGCGTCCAGGATGGTGCTCGTCCACCTCACGATCGCCGCGCTGACGGCATGGTGGCTGCACCGGGGCGAGCGGGCGCTGTGGCTCATGATCCGCCTGTACGGCGCCGTCCCGCCGGTCGTCCGGCTGCTGCTCGGCGCCCCGGTGGAGGTCGCGCCGCCGTCGTGGCGGCCGGTGACCCGCGAGGTCCCCGTGTGCGGGGGCCGGATCGTCTCCCAGGCGGTCGGCAGGCGAGGGCCGCCGGCTCGATAGCCCATACCGCCGAGGTTCCCGTTCGAGGGCCTCGGCCGGTCCGGGTTTCGTGCCGTACGACGCGTCCTACGGGCGCGTGTTCCTTCCTCGTCTGGTCCGGGCCTGGCCCGGGAGATCGTTCTGGAGACCCATCATGGCAGTCCTGCCTCGGCGGGTGCGGGTGGCCGCGCTCGCCTGCGCCCTTTTCCCGGCTTTCGAGGCTTCGCCGGCGTTCGCCCACGACGCACTCAAGAGCAGCTCGCCCGCAAAGAACGCGGTGATCTCCTCGCCGAAGGAGATCGAGCTCGAATACTCCGCCGGCGTCAAGTTCCCGTTCGTCGTGCTGCACGACGCGGCAGGAAAAACGGTCGAACTCGGCGAGCCTCGGCTGGCGGGGCCGAAGGTGTTCGCCGACGTCCAGGGGCCGCTCGCGCCCGGCCCGTACACGATCGCCTGGCGGGTCGTATCCTCCGACGGTCACCCCATTGAAGGCGAGATCCCCTTCAGCGTGAAAGGATCATCTTCTTCATCGGCTTCGCCGTCGTCCGTCGCTGAGAGTCCGGCGGCACGGGAGCCGTCCGCGGCGGGGACGGCGGGCGTTCCCGGCTGGATCTGGGGCGGGCTGGCGGTGCTTGTCGTGCTCGGCGCGTTCGTCCTGATCCGGACCACGCGCCGCAGCGCAGATCGGGAGGAAGTGGATGCGGATTGAGCAGGCCAGGCAGGTCGCACGGCAGTGGGTGCGCGAGCGAGGCGCCGACGTGCGCGGATTCGACGGGGCGTTCCTGACGGGGTCCACGCTGTGGGCCGAGCCGGACGCGGAGCTCCCCCCGACGTCCGACGTGGACGTCATGCTGATCGCCGACCCGCCCGTCCACATCGGCAAGTTCTCCTACGAAGGCGTGCTGCTCGAGGTCTCCTCGATCCCCGGGATCGGCTCCACGCACGACGTGCTGAGCGACTACCACCTGGCCTCCAGCCTCCACCTGCCGTGCGTGCTCGCCGACCCCTCGGGACGGCTCACCGAGACGCAGCGGGTGGTCGCGCGCGACTTCGCGGAACGGCCCTGGATCCTGGCCCGCTGCACGAACGCCATGGACCGGGTCCGCGCCTTCATCAACGGCATGGACGAGTCCGCGTCGCTGCCCGACCAGGTCACCTCATGGGTGTTCGGCACCGGGGTGACCACCCACGTGCTGCTCGTGGCCGGGCTGCGCAACCCCACCGTGCGCCGCCGCTACGCCGACGTCCGCGACCTGCTCACCGCCCACGGGCGGCTCGACTTCCACGAAGGCCTGCTCGACCTGCTGGGCTGCGCCGACCTCGGGGTGGCCAGGATCGAACGGCACCTGGCGGCCCTGGAGAAGGCGTTCGACGCGGCGGCCGCCGTACGGGCGCCCTCGTACCGCTTCGACTCCGACATCAGCGAACTCGCGCGGCCGATGACCGTCGACGGCACCCGGCAACTCATCGACCAGGGGCTGCACAGGGAGGCGGTCTTCTGGATCGTGGCCACCTACGCGCGCTGCCTGGCCAAACGGCAGGCCGCCGGGCTGTCCGGGCATGAGGACGGGCTCCTGGAACTGCTGGCCGACCTCGGCGCCGAGACGTTCGTGGACCGCCGCAGGCGCGGAGACCGGGTGCTGGCGGCGCTCCCGGGCGTGTGGCAGACGGCCATGGCCCTGTGCTGACCCTGTGCGGCGAGGCGCGGCGGGGGACCGGGGCGCTCAGCGGGCGTCCAGGAGGTGGACGGCGTCGCCGTAGATGTCCGGGCTGCGGTCCACCTCCTCGACGAAGTCGCGGGGGAAGCCCAGCTCGAAGGCCACCGCCGACTCCAGCCGCCGCACCGCCTCCTCGGGCAGCGCCAGCCCCGACGCCCCCAGGTCGTCCTTGAGCTGCTCGGCGCTGCTCGCCCCGACGATCGGATGCACCCCGCGCCCCAGCACCCACGCCAGCGCCACCTGCGAGCCCGTGACCCCCAGCTCGCCGGCCACCTCGACGACCGCGCGCGCCGCCGCCCGGTCCCGCTCGCTCATCGAGTCGGGTGAGACGCGCGAGGCCGCCGCGCCCGGCCGGTTGTAGCGGCCCGACAGGATGCCGCGCTCCAGCGTCCCCCACGCCGCCACGCTCATCCCGTACGCCTGCGCCATCGGCAGCAGCTCCCGCTCGATGTCGCGCCGCAGCAGGCTGTAGGGCACCTGCAACCCCGCGAACGGTGTCCACCCGCGCCACTCGGCCAGCGTGTTGGCCCTGCTGGTCAGCCACGCCGGCGCGTCCGAGACGCCCGCGTACAGGATCTTCCCCGCGCGTACCGCGTCGTCCAGCGCCCGCATCGTCTCCTCGATCGGGGTGTGTTTGTCCCACACGTGCACCCAGTAGAGGTCGATGTAGTCGGTTCGCAGTCGGCGCAGGCTCTGCTCCAGCGACAAGACGAGGTTCTTGCGGTGGTTGCCGGCCGCGTTGGGGTCGGTGCGGTCGCGGGTGGGGGTGTACTTGGTGGCCAGGACGAACCGGTCGCGGCGGCCCTGGAGCAGCTCGCCGACGACGTTCTCGCTCTCGCCGTACATCTGGGCCGTGTCCACGACGTTGCCGCCGGAGTCGGCGTACAGGTCGAAGATGCGCCGGGCCTCCGCCGTCGGCTTCTGGTAGGTCATCGCGCCGAGGAACAGCTCGGAGACCCTCAGCCCGGTACGGCCCAGCAGTCGGTAACGCATGTGTGCGAACGCCTTTCAGTTCGAGTAGGAAGTGATGGCTCTGGCCTCGCGCAGCGCCCTGCTCCACCAGCCGAGCTGGTCGAGCAGCGCCTTGGCCGCCCCGTTCGGGCCTACGGGATCCACCGGGCGGCCGTCGGCGTCGAACCGCTCCCAGTGCTGGTCGAAGCTGATCGAGTTGCGGATCGTGACCGCGTGCAGCTCGGCGAAGACCGTCCGCAGGTGCTCGATGGCCCGGATGCCGCCGCCCCATCCGCCGTAGGAGATGAGCGCGACGGGCTTGGCCTGCCATTCGGTGAAATGCCAGTCGATGACGTTCTTCAGCGAGGCCGGATAGCTGTGGTTGTACTCCGGCGTCACCACCACGAACGCGTCCGCCCCGGCCAGTCGCCGCGCCAGGCGCCTGCGGTCCTCGGGGCGGCCGTCCACGTCGGTCATCTCCTCGGGGGTGGCGGGCAGCGTCACCGGCAGGGGCGTCCGCGCCAGGTCGATCACGTCCACGGCGAACAGACCGTGCTGCCCGGCCTGCTCGGCGAACCAGTTGGTGACCGTCGGGCCGAACCGTCCTTCGCGGACGCTGCCCGTGATCACCGCCAACGTCATGGTGTCGTTCATGGCTCCCAACCTGCCGCCATCCTCGTGGCCGAGGGAGACCGGGCCGAGACTGGCCCCGGCAGGGCCACGATAGGGGCCCGGCGCTCCCCGTAGACTCGGGGTTGTGAGCGACAACGAGCTGGGGGCGTTCCTGCGCGCCCGTCGCGAGGCCGTCAGGCCGGCCGACGTCGGGCTGCCCGACGGGCCGAGGCGGCGCACGCCGGGGCTGCGCAGGTCCGAGCTGGCCACCGTGGCAGGGGTGAGCGTCGAATACCTGACCAGGCTGGAGCAGGGCCGCGACCGTAACCCGTCCATGCAGGTGCTCGGCAACCTCGCCGACGCGCTGCGCATGACCTCCGACGAGCGCAACCACCTGCGCGACCTGTCCAGGACGCTCAACGGCAGCGCCGCGCTGTGCACCGCGGCCAACCGGCCGCCCGGCCGCACCGCGCGGCCCACCGTGCGCGCGCTGCTCGACCGGTTCGAGCCCGCCCCTGCCGTCCTGCTCAACCGCCTGGGCGACGTGCTGGCCCGCACCAGCGGCTACGAGGGGCTGTTCGGGCCCGTCGGGCTGCTGGACGGCGACAGGCCCAACGTGATCGCCTACACCTTCACCGACCCGCGCGCCAAGGCGGCCTTCCCCGAGTGGGACCGCATCGCCGACGAGCACGTCGCCGCGCTCAAGCTGGAGGCGGCCCACGACGAGGTGCACACGCCGCACTTCATCTCCGAGCTGTCGTTCATGGCGGGCAAGGAGTTCGCAGAACGCGTGGCGGGGCCGCCCGCGCCGGCGACGGTGGCCCGGCGGCTGCGGCTGAGGCATCCGCAGGAGGGCGAGCTGCGGCTGGCGTGCGAGGTGCTCAACCTGCACGACGACGGGCAGCGCATCCTCGCCTACCTGCCGGACGACACGGCCACCTCGGCGGCGCTCGACCGTCTCACGGGCCGCCTCCCCGGCGCCCTGCGAGCGGTCAGCGACGGCTGACCGGCCAGGGGCGGCCGGTCCTGCCGGCTTCCTGAGGGGGCGGCGCTCACGCCCGGCGCAGCGACCGGGTCAGCCCGGCGGCGATCGTGGTCGCCAGCACCCAGCCCGACACGATCAGCCCGTACGCCAGCCACTGCGCCGCGCCCGCGGGATTGAACGCCTTCTCCTGCCCGAAGTCGATGATCGGCAGCAGCAGATCCAGCGTGTAGGCCGGCGCGTTGAACTCCGGCGCCTCACCCCGCTTCAAAGGCGGCGGCGCCTGTAAGCCGAACACCACCGTGCCCACCACCAGCAGCGCCAGCAGCCAGCCGGCCGCGCGCAGGGGACGGAAGCCGTACCCGACGGTGACGTCCTGGACGTGACCCCACAGCCTGGCGTACCACGGCAGGGTGGCGCGGCGCCGCCGCTGGCTGGCCAGGAGCGTCTCGCGGGCGTCGACGTCGCTGCCGAGCCGCCGATACATCCCCGCCAGCTGCTCGTAGGCGTTGGGCAGGTAGCCGTCGGGGTCGCGGCGCAGCCAGCCCAGGCGTTCCGCGGCGGGCAGCATGGGTTCGAGCACCTCGTAGGAGATGCCGTCCATGCGCAGCGCCGCCGGCCACACCTCGGGGTTGTCACGCAGCACCCCGATGCGCGCGTGCCGCAGCTCGACCGTGCCGTCGATCGGGGCGGCGGTGCGCAGCGCCAGCTCGCGCGCCTCCAGCCGCCAGCATTTGAGCGCCACCTCGCCGGGGGCCGCCAAGGTGGCGTCGTCGAAGCAGAGGCGGCTGCCCACCTGGGCGTTCGTCAGCCTGATGCGCCCCTGGGCGGACAGGCCCTCACACAGGTTGAGCACCTTGCCGACCGTGATGCCGTTGGCCGACAGGGCCGAGCCGCCCGGGTTCCTCAGCCGCGCGCCCTGGAAGTGCACGGGCCCGCTGACCGAGGCGTCCTGCAGGCTGATCTCGCCCTCCACCGACAGGCCGTCGCGGCCCCGCAGCGTCCCGTCCACGACGATGCCGTCGGCCGCCAGGGCCACGTGGCCCGGGTTGCGCAGGGTGGTGGCGTCGAGGGTGAGCGTGCGGCCGACGGCGGCGCCCTGCAGCCGTACCTGACCGTCGACCTCCATCCGCGACAGGAACAGGCCGCCCTCGGCGTTCAGGCCGCTGCCGCGCACGGCCAGGCCCCCGGGGTTGCGTATGCGCGAGCCGCGCAGCGTGAGCGGCCCGCCGACGCGGGCGAAACGCAGGGTGACCTCGCCGTCGGCCTCGATGTGCCGGGCGATCAGGCCCGCCTGGACGACCAGGTTGGAGCCGCCGAACGCCTGCCCGCCGGGGGCCCGCAGCCGGGCGCCGTCGATGGTGACGGCCGCGCCGACGCCGGCGGAGGTCAGGATGATCTCGCCGGTGGCGGTGAACCCGTGATGGGCCTGCAGGTTGCCGCCGACGTCGAGGTGTTCGGCATACAGGGCCTGGCCGTCGGGAACGTGCAGCGTCGCGCCGTCGAGGATGAGATTGCCGCTGATCCTGCCGCGTGGCAGCCGCATCTCCCCCGAGACGCGGCAGTCGTTGAGGCGCAGGTTGCCCTCCACCTGGATGTTGGAGGCGACCAGGCCGGGCAGGTGGGAGCCGGTGAAGCTGAGGAAGCTGGTGCGGGCCTGGTAGAGGTCGGGGGCCTCGTCGAAGGCGCACCGCTGGAGCGCGACGGGGAAGCCGATCTCGGCGAACGACAGACGGAGCCGGCCCGTGACCCGCGCGCCCGTCAGGCGTAAGGCGGGTTTGGCGGCCGGCTCCGCGCTCTGGCCGAGAATCAGCCCGGCCAGCACCTCGGCGCGCACGAGGCGCTCCTGCGGCCAGGAGCCCGCGTCGGCGGGGGAGTCGAGGGCCGGGTCACCGGCACGCAGGTCGACCGCGCGGCCGTGGGGCAGGGCCTCGGCCACGGCCCGCTCCGCTGGGGTCAGATCGGTGGTGTGCACAGCCCGGTCATCCTATCCGCGCACGTCCAGCCCCAGGGCGGCGGCGATCATCGTCGCCTGGAAGGGGTCGATGATCGCCCCCTTGAGCGTGACCGTGTGCGGGTCGAGCCCACTCAGGTCGCTGCCGCGCAGGTCGCACCTGGTCAGGTCGGCGCCGCGCAGCGAGGCGCCCGACAGGTCCGAGCGCCGCACCTTGGCGCCCTCCAGTCGCACGCCCGTCAGGTCGGCCTCCAGCAGCCGGACGCCGTCGAAGGAGCTGCCCCGCAGGTCGGCGCCGGGCAGCGCGACGTAGGACCAGTCGCCGCCCTCGACCTTCAGCAGCCCGTAGGTGCAGCCCTCGAACGTGCTGCCGGTCAGCTTGCAGCCGCTGAAGGTCGCATCGAAGAACGAGCAGCGCGAGAACTCGCAGCCGACGAACCGGGCGTCCTCGTGGGTCGAGACGTTGAAGCGCACGTTCCTGAACACGCACTGCTCGAACGACGAGCCGCTGTCGACCAGCTCGGTCATGTCCACCTCCTGGAACAGGACCCGCTGGTAGCTCTCACCGGAGAGCTCGGCGCTGTCCCAGTCGGCGGACCTGATCGCCCTGTCGATCATCATGACGGCCGGTTCATGCCCGTTTCGCGATGGCCGTGATGAGCGGTTGCACCAGCTTGGCCGCCAGCGGCCCGAAGGCCGCCAGGATGAGGACGTACGCCGCCGCCAGCGCCCCCAGGTCGGGATGGGCGCCCGCGCCCACCGCCAGACCCGCGATCACGATGTTGAACTCGCCGCGCGGGATGAGCGCGATGCCCGCCCGCGCCTGACCGGCCTTGGCGATGCCCGCCCGCCTGGCCGCGTACGCGCCCGTGAGGAGTTTGGTGATCATGCTGACCAGGGCCAGCAGCGCCGCCAGCCCCGCCACCGGCAGGATCTTCGCCGGATCGGTCTGGAGACCGAAGAAGACGAAGAACACCGCCGCGAACAGGTCACGCAGCGGCGCGAGCAGCGCCTGCGCGTCCTCGGCCAGCTCGCCGGACAGCGCGATCCCGACGAGGAACGCGCCGACCGCCGCCGACACCTGGAGTTGCTGCGCGAGACCGGCCACCAGCAGGGCCAGACCCACGACCTTGAGCAGGAGCACCTCGGAGTTCGGGCTGGAGACGAATGCCTCGATGAAGCGTCCGAACTTCAGCGCCACCAGCAGCACCACGCTCACCGTCAGCAGCGCGATGCCCACCGCGATCGCCCCGCTGACCAGGCTCAGCCCGGCCAGCATGGTGGTCAGGATCGGCAGGTAGACCGCCATCGTCAGGTCCTCGAACACCAGCAGCGACAGCACCGTCGGCGTCTCCCTGTTGCCGACCCAGCCCAGGTCGGACAGCACCTTGGCGGTGATGCCCGAGGAGGTGGCGTAGGTGACGCCCGCCATGGCCACGGCCGCCACGGGGCCCCAGCCCAGCAGTAACGCGCAGATGGCGCCGGGCGCGGCGTTGAGCACCAGGTCGACGATGCCCGCGCGGGCATTGCTCGTGAGGCTCGTCACCAGCTCGTCGGCGTTGTACTCCAGGCCGAGCGTCAGCAGGAGCAGCACGACGCCCAGCTCCGCGCCGACCGAGATGAACTCCTCGCTCGTCGCCAGGGGCAGCACGCCGCCGGTTCCGAACGCCAGGCCGGCGATCAGGTAAAGGGGGATGGGGGAGATACCGGCGCGCAACGCCAGCGCGCCCAATATTCCAAGACCCAGAAGGACAGCGCCGAACTCAAGGAAGACGATCGCGGTGTGGTGCACCCGCGACCTACCCGTCTGCCAGGATGTCGGCGACCTCTGCGGTGCTGTCCTCGCTGCCCACCACGACCACCACGTCACCGGCGCCGAAGACGAACTCGGGGCCCGGGCTGGCGAACACCTGCCCGCCGCGCACCACGGCCACGATCGAGGCGCTGGTACGGGTGCGCACGCGCGCGTCCCCCATCGGCCTGCCGGCGTACGGGGAGCCGTCGGGGATGGGCAGCTGCACGCTGACCAGTCCTTCGACCTGCTGGTGCAGTTGGTTGAGCCGCTGGACGATGCGGGGGGCGCCCAGGAGCTCCGCCAGGGCGTCGGCCTCTTCGTCGTTGAGCTTGACCACGTGGCAGACCGCGTCCGGGTCTTCCTTGTCGTAGATGACCAAGTCGCGACGGCCGGTACGGTGGGACACCACGCCTACCCGCTGGCCTTTGCGGGTGGTGAAATCATGTCGCAGCCCGATGCCCGGCAGTGCTGTTTGTTCGACCTCCACCTAACCCCACCCGTTCAGATCCTCATATTTCCGGACAACCCTACCAACGCTTGGCTCCCTGTTGAACTGGCCTGGACCAGGGGCGCTCGCCACCCGGACGACCACGTCACACCCCGGCGAGACAGCAGGATCGGCGACGCCTCGACGGGTTTCGTGCCGGTTGTTGATGAAAGGCGGGGCCGCATGTGGACAGGCTGGGGCCAGGCGGCGGGGGTTGTGCGAGACTGCCAGTGACGCGCCCGCGCGAATCCGGGCGCGACAGACGGAAACCGAAGGAACATCCCACCATGCCGTCTCCCCCCTCCATCCGGCTGGTCCTCGTGGAAGATCACGCGATGGTCGCGGAGGCTCTCGGCCTGGCGTTAGACCAGTCCGACGGCATCGACGTGGTGGCCCAGGCGAGCTCGATCGCCTCCGCCGTCGCCGACACGGGAAGGTGCCAGCCCGACGTGGTGGTGCTGGACCGCCGCCTGCCCGACGGTGACGGCATCGCGGCCATCGGCAGGCTCGCCGCCGCCGCCCCCAAGGCCCGCGTGCTGGTGCTGACGGGCGATGCGACCGCGTCCGTCGCCGCCAGGGTGGTGGAGGCCGGAGGCGCGGGGCTGGTGGTGAAGTCGTCGCGGCTGGGCGAGCTGGAGTCGGCGGTGCGGGAGGTGGCGGCGGGCAGGGTGGTGTTCGCGCCCGGCCTGCTGCCGGGCGTGCTCGACCGGCTGACGGGCCGCGTGGGTCACCTCGGGACGGCGCTGACCGCCCGCGAGCAGGAGACGCTGCTGCTCCTGGCCGATGGCGCCAGCACGAACGAGATCAGCGAACGCCTCGGCGTGGCCAGGAACACCGCGCGTAACCACGTTCAGCACGTTCTGGAGAAACTGGGCGCCCGCTCGAAGCTGGAGGCGGTGGCCGTCGCGCGCAGGGAGGGCCTGCTGGACTGATGCGGATGCACTAGTGCGCTTCCCACAGCTGTATCAGGCGGCATGGCGCGGCTGCCTCTCGTGATCGGCCGTCCATCTCCCCGAAAGTAGAGGGGTGGGCGGTAAGGAGGCGGGGTCACACCAGGTGGACACCCATCTGCCAGAAGAGATGGGCAGCATCACGGCGTCACGCGACATGACCCGCCAGGCCCTGGAGGAGTGCGGTTACCGCGGCCGTTACGACGACGTCCTGCTGGTGGTGTCCGAGCTGGTCACCAACGCGTTGGTGCACGGTGACGGCCGGCCCTGGCTGCGTGTGCGCGGCGGCGCGTCCCGGGTGCGGATCGAGGTCACCGACCTCGGCCCCGATCTGCCCAGGCTCCGCGACCCCGGCCCGGCGAACGGCTGGGGTCTGCACGTGGTGCGAATGCTCTCCACCGACTGGGGCATCGCGCCCGCCGAAGGTGGGAAAGTGGTGTGGTGCGAGCTGGTGGCCAATCTCGCGCCCCTGCCGGCCTACCCGTTCGAGGCCTGAGGGGCCGGGGTTGGGGCATCGTCTCCCGGCGTGAAAGGCTGCGGTATGCCCGAGCACGACCGCCCCGTCGAGGACATGAGGCTGCTCGTCCAGAGCATCCGTGACTACGCCATCTTCATGCTCGACCCCCGCGGCAGGATCGCGAGCTGGAACGCCGGCGCGCAGCTCATCAAGGGCTACACCGCCGAAGAGATCATCGGCACCCACTTCTCCGTGTTCTATCCGCCCGAGGCCGTCGCGGCCGGCAAGCCCGCGATGGAGCTGGAGGTGGCCGCGGCCGAGGGCCGCTGGGAGGAGGAGGGCTGGCGGGTCAGGAAGGACGGCACCAGGTTCTGGGCCAGCGTGGTCATCACCGCCCTGTACGACGGGCACGGCGACCTGCGCGGCTTCGGCAAGGTGACGCGCGACCTGACCGAGCGGCGCAGCATGGCCAGGGCGCTGGACGAGCGCGGCATGCTCCTGGCCCACCTGGTGCAGGCCCAGGAGCGCGAACGCCGCCGCATCGCCTCCGACGTGCACGACGACACCATCCAATCCATGATCGCCGTCGGGATGCGGCTGCGGCTGCTGGAGGACAGCCTGCCCGAGGAGCACGCCGCCGCCGTACGCGGGCTGGACGCCGCCGTGGACGGCGCCGTCGTACGCCTGCGCGATCTCGCCTTCCAGCTCCGCCCACCCGGCGACGGGCTGGTGGAGGGGCTGACCGGCTACCTGGAGCAGATGATGACCGGCGTGGCGTGGGAGCTGTCGCACGACCTCGACGGCGAGCCGCCCGCCGAGACCGCGATCACCGTCTTCCGCGTCTGCCAGGAGGCCCTGACGAACGTGCGCAAGCACGCCAAGGCCGCCACCGTCACCGTCGAGTTGGCCTCGCTCAACCTGGGCGTGCAGGTGCGCGTCCGCGACGACGGCGTCGGGCTGGCCGCCCACGACGGGCACGACAAGCAGGCCGGGCACTTCGGCCTCATCGAGATGCGCGAGCGGGTGGAGATGGCGGGCGGCTGGTGGGCCATCAGGGGCGAGCCGGGAGCGGGCACGGCGGTGGAGTTCTGGGTGCCCGCCGTGGCGCGCGAGCAGGCCCACCGGCATGGACGGCCCTGATCACCCGTCACCGCCGACCAGCGCGAGCGTCTGGCGGGCGATCTCCCATTCCTCGTCCGTCGGGATGACGAGCACGGCCACCTCGGCGTCCTGCGGCGACACCGCCCGCTCGCCGTCCGCCCGCGCCCTGTTGAGTCCCGGATCCACCACGATGCCGAGGCGGCCGAGCCCGGCCAGCGACTCGGCGCGGGTGGCGGCGTCGTGCTCGCCGACCCCGCCGGTGAAGACGATCGCGTCCAACCGGCCGAGCAGCGCGTAGAAGGCGCCGACGTACTTGCGGATCCGCCGCGTGTAGATCTCCAGAGCCAGCAGGGCCTCCTTGTCGCCGCGCACGCGTACCTCGCGCATGTCGCCCGTGCCGGTCAGGGCCAGCAGGCCGCTGCGGCGGCTGAGCGCGTCCTCCACCCGCTCGGCGTCCATGCCCTCCACCCGCGCCAGGTAGCCCGCCAGTGCCGGGTCGACGTCACCGGAGCGCGTGCCCATCACCAGCCCTTCCAGCGGCGACATGCCCATGGAGGTGTCGACGCTGCGCCCGCCCGAGATCGCGGTCGCGCTGGCGCCGTTGCCCAGGTGCAGCACGATCAGGTCGAGCGTGGCGAGGTCGCGGCCGAGCAGGGCGGCGGCGCGGCGGCAGACGTAGGCGCAGGAGGTGCCGTGGAAGCCGAAGCGCCGCACCCCCAGGCGCTCGCGCCAGTCGCGGGGCACCGCGTAGGTGTAGGCCTGCGGCGGCAGCGTGAGCTGGAAGGCGGTGTCGAACACGGCCGCCTGCGGCACCCCGGGAAAGGCCGCCCGCGCGATCCGGATGCCGGTGAGGTTGACCGGGTTGTGCAGCGGCGCCAGCGGCGCCAGCTCCTCGATCGCCCTGATCACGCCCTCGTCGATCAGCACGGCCCCGGTGAAGCGGTCGCCGCCGTGCACGACGCGGTGCCCGACCGCGACGGGGCTCAGCTCCGGTCCCGCGGCCTCGAACGCCTCCAGCGCCGCCTCCAGTCCCTCGCGGTGGTCGCGGAACGGCCGCTCCCGCACGTACGGGGGGTCGTCCCCGGCGTGGTGCGTCAGCCGCCCGCGCGCCTCGCCGACGCGCTCCACCAGGCCCCTGGCCGGCCGGTCGCCGGTGGCGGCGTCGACGAGCTCGTACTTGATGGAGGAGGAGCCCGTGTTCAGGACGAGGACGCGACCGGCCATGTCCACGACCTGATGTCCGCGGGGTCCTCGCCGTGATCCCTGGTGTAGGCGCGCACCCGCAGCCGCTCGTCGCTCATGCGCTGGCGCAGGTGCGCCTGGGAGACCCCGAGCCCGGGGACCCGGTCGATCACGTCGAGCACCAGGTGGAAGCGGTCGATGTCGTTGAGCATGCACATGTCGAACGGCGTCGTCGTCGTGCCCTCCTCCTTGTAGCCGCGCACGTGGATGTCGTCGTGGTCGTGACGGCGGTAGGTGAGCTCGTGGACGAGCGACGGGTAGCCGTGGAAGTTGAAGATGACCGGTGTGCCGACGGGGAACAGCGTGTCGAACTCGGCGTCCGGCATGCCGTGCGGATGCTCCGTCGGCGTCTGCAGCCGCATGAGGTCCACCACGTTCACGACCCTGACCCGCAGCTCGGGCAGGTGCTCGCGCAGGATCGAGGCGGCGGCCAGCGTCTCCAGCGTCGGCACGTCCCCCGCGCAGGCCAGCACCACGTCGGGCCTGCGCCCCTCGTCGGTGGAGGCCCACGGCAGGATGCCGAGGCCGCGCGTGTTGTGCGCGATGGCCTCGTCCATGGTGAAAAGGTCGAGCACGGGCTGCTTGCCCGCCACGATCACGTTGACGTAGTCGCGCGAGCGCAGGCAGTGGTCGGCGACCGACAGCAGCGTGTTGGCGTCCGGCGGCAGGTACACCCGCACCACCGACGCCTTCTTGTTGACGACCACGTCCAGGAAGCCCGGATCCTGGTGGCTGAACCCGTTGTGGTCCTGCCGCCACACGTGCGACGACAGCAGGTACGTCAGCGACGCCACCGGCCGCCGCCACGGGATCTTCTGCGACGTCTCCAGCCATTTGGCGTGCTGGTTGAACATGGCATCCACGATGTGGATGAACGCCTCGTAGCAGTTGAACAGCCCGTGCCTGCCGGTCAGCAGGTAGCCCTCCAGCCAGCCCTGGCACAGGTGCTCGCTCAGCACCTCCATCACCCGCCCGCCGGGGGCCAGGTGCTCGTCCGTCGGCAGCACCTCGGCGTTCCACGCCCTGTCGGTGGCCTCGAACACCGCCGACAACCGGTTCGAGGCGGTCTCGTCCGGCCCCATCAGCCGGAAGGTGCGCGGATTGGCGGCGATCACGTCCCGCAGGAACGCGCCGAGCACCCGGGTGGGCTCGCTCGACTGCTCGGCCGGCAGCTTGACCTCGACCGCGAGCCTGCGGAAGTCCGGCAGCCGCAGCGGCGCCAGCAGCTCGCCGCCGTTGGCGTGCGGGTTGGCGCTCATCCTGCGCGGGCCGGGCGGCACCGTCCGCAGGATGTCGCCGATCGGCCGTCCGTCGCCGTCGAAGAGCTCCTCCGGCCGGTACGAGCGCATCCACTCCTCCAACTGGGCCAGATGCGACGGGTTCTCGCGCACCTGGGCCAGCGGCACCTGGTGCGAGCGCCACGTGCCCTCGACCGGCTTGCCGTCGACCTCGCGCGGCCCCGTCCAGCCCTTCGGCGTCCGCAGGATGATCATCGGCAGCCGGTCGGCGTCGCCCGCCTTGTAGGCGGCCATCTCCTCGAAGGCGGTGTCCAGCGTGCCCGCCATCTCCCCGTGGTCGGGGCCCACCAGGTGGGGGCGGTAGCCGTACCCCTCCATGAGCCCCAGCAGGTCGGCCTCGGGGATGCGGGCCAGGACCGTCGGGTTTGCGATCTTGTAGCCGTTCAGGTGCAGGATCGGCAGCACGATCCCGTCTCGGCGGCGGTCGAGGAACTTGTTGGAGTGCCAGCTCGCGGCCAGCGGGCCTGTCTCGGCCTCGCCGTCGCCGACGACGCACGCCACGACCAGGTCCGGGTTGTCGAACGCGGCCCCGTAGGCGTGCGCGAGCGAGTACCCCAGCTCGCCGCCCTCGTGGATCGATCCAGGCGTCTGCGGCGCGGCGTGGCTCGGGATCCCGCCGGGGAAGGAGAACTGGCGGAAGAGCTGCCGCATGCCCTGCGCGTCCTGCGAGACGTTCGGATAGCGCTCGGAGTACGTCCCCTCCAGCCAGGCGTGCGCCACGGCCGCCGGGCCGCCGTGACCGGGGCCCATGATGTAGATCATGTCCTGGTCGCGCTCCTTGATCACCCGGTTGAGGTGCGCGAAGCAGAAGTTCAGGCCGGGCGTCGTGCCCCAGTGGCCGAGCAGCCGCGGCTTGATGTGCTCGGGCCGCAGCGACTCGGTGAGCAGCGGGTTGTCCAGCAGGTAGATCTGCCCGACGGACAGGTAGTTGGCCGCTCGCCAGTAGGCGTCAATGTGGTCCATGCCCTGCTGATTCCTCCACAGACCGCCCTGAACCCCCGATAAGGTGACCAATATGGAGCTCAGGAGTTCGCGCTGGTATTCGGGAAATGACCGCAACTCCTACATTCACCGGGCCTGGATGCGGCGCGGGCTGCCGCGCGAGGCGTTCGAGGGCGGCAAACCGCACATCGCGATCGCCAACACCGCCTCCGACCTCACCCCCTGCAACTCCCACCTGAACGAGGTGGCCCAGAGCGTCATGAACGGCGTCTGGGAAGCCGGCGGCGTGCCGCTCAACCTGCCCGTCGTCTCACTCGGCGAGACCAACGTGCGCCCGACCGCCATGCTCTGGCGCAACCTGGCCGCCATGGCTACAGAAGAGATGCTGCGCGCCAACCCCATCGACGGCGTGGTGCTGCTCGGCGGCTGCGACAAGACCATCCCCTCGTTACTCATGGCCGCCGCCTCCGTGGACCTGCCCGCCCTCGTCGTGCCCGGCGGCCCCATGCTCACCGGCCACTTCCGCGGCGCCCCGCTCGGCTGCGGCACCGACGTGTGGCGGCTCAGCGAGGAGGTACGCGCGGGCACCCTGTCCCGCGAGGCGTTCCTGCAGTCAGAATCGTCCATGATCCGCAGCCGCGGTCACTGCAACACCATGGGCACCGCCTCCACCATGGCCTGCATGGCCGAGGCGCTCGGCATGACACTGCCCGGCACCGCGGGCACCCCGGCCCCCGACAGCCGCCTGCTCGAACGCTCCCACGACAGCGGCCGGCTCGCCGTCGACCTCGTCAAAGCGGGCCGCAGGCCGAGCCAGGTGATGACCAGGGGCTCCTTCCTCAACGCCATCGTCACGCTGGCCGCCGTCGGCGGCTCCACCAACGCCGTCGTCCACCTGCTGGCCATCGCCGGCCGGCTCGGCGTGGACCTGACCCTCGACGACTTCGACCGCACCGGCGCGGGCGTGCCGCTGCTCGTCGACCTCCAACCGGCCGGCAAGCACTTGATGGACGACCTGTTCAGGGCCGGCGGCCTTGCCGCCGTGCTGAAGGAGGTCGAAGACCTGCTCGACCCGGAGGCGATCGCCGTCACCGGCCGGCCGCTCGTCGAGCACCTGGCCGGGGCCGAGATCTGGGACGAGAGCGTCATCAGGCGGCGTGCCGACCCGCTGCTGCCCGACGCCGGCATCGCCGTCCTGCGCGGCAACCTCGCGCCGGGCGGCGCGGTGATCAAACCCGCCGCCGCCTCGCCCGAACTGCTGCGCCACCGAGGCAGGGCCGTCGTCTTCGACAGCGTCGAGGACGTCTACGCCCGCCTCGACTCGCCGGACCTGGACGTGGACGAGACGTCGGTGCTGGTGCTGCGCGGCTGCGGCCCCAAGGGCTACCCGGGGATGCCCGAGGTCGCCAACCTGCCACTGCCGAGCAAGCTGCTGGCCAAGGGCGTACGCGACATGGTCCGCGTCAGCGACGCCCGCATGAGCGGCACCGCCTACGGCACGGTCGTGCTGCACACCGCGCCCGAGGCGGCCGCCGGCGGGCCGCTGGCCAGGGTGCGCACCGGCGACCCGATCGTCCTCGACGTGCCCGCGCGCCGGATCGACGTGGACGTCCCCGCCGCGGACCTGGCCGCCAGGGAGCCGGTCGTGAACGGGCACGCCCGGCCCGCGCGCGGCTGGGAGCGCCTCTACGTCGAGCACGTCACCCAGGCCGACCGAGGCGCCGACCTCGACTTCCTCATCGGCTCAGGCGGCGACCACGTGGGCCGCGAATCCCACTGAGCCCTCAAAGAGCGCGCTGCGCCGTGCGCGGAATCGACCGCGGCGGGTATGCGGTTACACGACGATGGGAACGGCTTGATCGGCTTGGCGATCAGAGGAGGCAGAACGTGAGCGGCGACATCAGCCAGAGCCAGGAGTGGGCGGCCCTGGACAAACACCACGAGAAGCTGGCGGGCAGGCACCTGCGCGAGCTGTTCGCCGACGATCCCGGCCGGGCCGGCCGCATGACCGTGACCGCGGGCGACCTCTACCTCGACTACTCCAAGCACCGCGCCACGCGGGAGACGATCGACCTGCTGGTGGCCCTGGCCGAGCGGGCCGGGCTGAGCGAGGCGATCGCCGCCATGTTCGGCGGCGAGCACATCAACGTCAGCGAGGACCGAGCCGTGCTCCACGTGGCGCTGCGCATGCCAGAAGACGCCGAGCTGGTCGTCGACGGGCAACATGTCGTGCGCGACGTGCACGCCGTGCTGGCCGAGATGAGCGCCTTCGCCGACCGCGTCAGGTCGAAAGAGTGGAAGGGCGCCACGGGCGAACCCATCGAGACCGTCGTCAACATCGGCATCGGCGGCTCCGACCTCGGCCCCGCCATGGCCTACGAGGCGCTGCGCGACTACGCCGACGCGGGCATCACCGCCAGGTTCGTCTCCAACATCGACCCCGCCGACATCACCGGCAACCTCGCCGGCCTCGACCCCGCGACCACGCTGTTCGTGGTCAGCTCCAAGACCTTCACCACGCTGGAGACACTCACCAACGCCAGGGTCGCCCGCCGCTGGCTCGTCGACGCGCTCGGCGAGGACGCCGTCTCCAAGCACTTCGTGGCCGTCTCCACCAACGCCGCCAAGGTCGCCGAGTTCGGCATCGACACCGACAACATGTTCGGCTTCTGGGACTGGGTCGGCGGGCGCTACTCCTACGACGGCGCCATCGGCCTGTCCCTGATGATCGCGATCGGGCCCGCGCGGTTCCGCGAGATGCTCGCCGGCTTCCACACCGTCGACGAGCACTTCCGCACCGCCCCGTTCGAGGCCAACATGCCCGTCCTGATGGGACTGCTCGGCATCTGGTACAACGACTTCTTCCACGCCGAGACCCGCGCCGTGCTGCCCTACAGCCAGCGGCTGCACCGCTTCCCCGCCTACCTCCAGCAGCTCACGATGGAGTCCAACGGCAAGTCCGTGCGCGCCGACGGCGCCCCCGTCACCGCCGGCACCGGCGAGATCTTCTGGGGCGAGCCGGGCACCAACGGCCAGCACGCCTTCTACCAGCTCCTCCACCAGGGCACCCGGCTCGTGCCCGCCGACTTCATCGGCTTCGCCGAGCCCCACGAAGACCGCGAGGGCATGCACGACCAGCTCGTCGCCAACCTGCTGGCCCAGACCTCCGCGCTGGCGTTCGGCAAGACCGCGCAAGAGATCGCCGCCGAGGGCACGCCGCCGGAGATCGTGCCCCACAAGGTGATGCCCGGCAACCGGCCCACCTCCACGATCCTCGCCCCCAAGCTGACCCCGTCCACGCTCGGTCAGCTCGTCGCCCTCTACGAGCACATCGTCTTCGTCGAGGGCACGATCTGGGGCATCGACTCCTTCGACCAGTGGGGTGTCGAGCTGGGCAAGAAGATGGCGCTCGACCTGGCGCCCGCGCTCACCTCCGACGAGCCGCCGGCCGAGTTCCCCGACGCCTCGACAGGGCAACTCGTGCGCAGATACCGCGAGCTGCGCGGAAGGCGAGTCTGAGATGGGGCCCGCCGCCGACGCCGCGCGGGCCGGGGCGCTCGTCCTGTTCGGCATCACCGGCGACCTCGCGCGCAAGATGGTCCTGCCCGCCCTCTACCACCTGACCGCCAATAGCCGGCTCGACCTGCCGATCATCGGCGTGGCCAAGACCGACATGGACCTCGACGGGCTGCGCGAGTACGCCCGCGAGGCCTGCGGCGGCGTCCAGGACGCGGCGTTCGAGAAACTGGCGGGCAACCTGCGCCTGGTCGCCGGCGACTACCGCGACCCCGGCACCTTCGCCAGGCTCAAGGCGGAGACGGCGGGCAAGGGCTTCCTCGTCCACTATCTTGCGGTCCCGCCCGCGCTGTTCGCCGTGGTCGCCGAAGGGCTGGCCCGGGCCGGGCTCAACCACGACGCCCGGCTCGTCGTCGAAAAGCCGTTCGGGCACGATCTCGCCTCGGCCCGCGAGCTCAACGCCGAACTGCTCAAATGCTTCGACGAAGACCACCTGCGGCGGGTCGACCACTTCCTGGGCAAGGAGCCGGTCGAGGACCTCATGGTGTTCCGCTTCGCCAACACGCTGCTCGAACCCATCTGGAACCGCAACCACGTCCGCAGCGTCCAGATCACCATGGCCGAAGACTTCGACGTCCGCGACCGGGGCGCCTTCTACGACGCCAACGGCACCATCCGCGACGTCGTCCAGAACCACCTGCTGCAACTGCTCGCCATCCTCGCCATGGACGCGCCGCCCTCCAGGGACGCCCGCGCCCAGCTCGACGAGAAGTGGCGGGTGCTGCGGGCCGTCCAGCCCATCGACCCGGCCGACGTCGTACGCGGCCAGTACACCGGCTACCTCGACACCGACGGCGTCCGCCCCGCTTCCACGACCGAGACCTACGTCGCGCTGCGCGCCTACATCGACAACTGGCGCTGGGCGGGCGTGCCCTGGTGCATCCGCTCCGGCAAGGCGCTGCCCACCACCGACCTGGAGGTCGTCGCCGAGCTGCGCAGGCCGCCGGTGACGATGTTCGGCGGCGAGCACGGGTCGCCGCCCGGCCCCAACCTCATCCGGTTCCGGCTGCAGCCCGACGCCGGGGTCACCTTCGACCTGCTGGCCAAGGAGCCGGGCCGGCAGCAGACCCGTCCCGTGCCCGTCAGCGTCGACTTCACCAAGGTGCTCGGGCCGATGGAGGCCGCCTACGAACGCATCCTGGCCGACGCCATCACCGGCGACCCACGCAGGTTCGCCAGGTTCGACCTCGTGGAAGAGTCGTGGCGGATCGTGCAGCCGGTGCTCGACCTGCCCGAGCGGCCGCTGCCGTACGAGGAGGGCTCCTGGGGGCCCGAACCGGCGGCGGAGATTCCGCCGGGCGGATGGCACGAGATCTCGACCACGTTCGACTGACCCGCTCGGCCACTTCCGAGACCGCTGCCGTTTCCGGATGATGCGCGCTCCGCTGTCCGTTTCCTGGGCCGGGGCCACTTCCCGAGATCCCTCAGGGCCATCCGGGCGGGACGGTGGCGGGTCCGGCCGGGGTCGGTCGTTGCCTTTGCCGCCCGGCCGCAGTCGGCGCGTCTTTCCGCGAGGGGTCGATGGGGTGGTCAGGTAGGCGAACGAGGGTAACGATGGGGGATGGACATCATGGAACTGATGGAACGGTCGAAGGACGTCGCCGCCGTGAAGCGCGTTTTCGGTGAGCCGATTCAGCAGGGCGACGTCATCGTGGTCCCCGTGGCCAGGATCGCCCAAGGGGGCGGGGGAGGCCAGGGTACGAAGGCGGGCGAGAAGGGCGAAGAGGGCGGCGGCTCGGGCGGCGGATTCGGGTTCTCGGCCGCACCGGCGGGCGTCTACGTGATCAAGGACGGTGACGCGCAGTGGCGGCCCGCCATCGACGTCAACCGCATCGTCATCGGCGGCCAGATCGTGGCCGTGGTGCTGCTGCTGACGCTGCGCACCATCTTCAAGAAACGCGGCCGCAAGCGCTGAGCCGGCTGTCTCTGGGCGCGGGCACGACATCGCCGCGCCGGCTTGGTCGGGGCGGCCTATTGGACTGACTGGCTCGTCGTGGCGAGGTCGCGCGTCGCGGCCCGGCAACGCTATGAGACGGTGACGCCGAGGAGGTGGCCCAGGCCGAAGGTGACGGTGGCGGCGCCGACGCCGAGGGCGAGTTGGCGCAGGCCGCCCAGCCACCACGGCCGGGCCGTCATCACGGCCACCACGGCCCCGAACCCGAACAGCGCCAGCATGCTCACCACCACGGCGACCACCAGCCCGGACGCCCCGAACAGGAACGGCACCAGCGGCACCGTCGCCCCGGCCGCGAAGGCGCAGAACGACGAGACGGCGGCCAGGCGAGGCGAGGGCAGGTCGTCGAGGTCGACGCCGAGTTCCTCGCGCACGTGCACCCGCAGCGCCTGTTCGGGGTCGCTCGACAGCCCTTCGGCGACCTTTCGCGCCAGGTCGGCGTCAAGGCCCCGCTCCCGGTAGAGCGCCGCCAGCTCCGCCCGTTCGCCCTCCGGGTTGCGAGCCAGCTCCCGCCGCTCCACGGCGATCTCGGCCCGCATCAGCTCGGTCTGGGACTTCACCGAGGTGTACTCGCCGGCGGCCATGGAACACGCACCGGCCACCAGCCCCGCGAACCCCGCCAGCACCGCCCCCTGCCCGGCGCCCGCCGCCCCCACGACTCCAGCGATCAACGCGAAGTTGGACACGAGCCCATCCATCGCCCCGAACACCGCCGGCCGCAACCAGCCGCCGGTCACGTCTCGGTGGCTGTGATGCTTCTCGGGCGAGTACGGCCGAGAGAGCTCGATGGTCATGAATTCCTCCACTTATGGATCACTTGTCAGAAAATTTACGCATCCGTCCGGTGATCCGCAACGAAGGAGAGGCTTGCCTGACCTGCGAAACTAACAGAACGTGCATGATTCTTCACGGAGAGCCAATGGAGTGGGCCAAGTCGAGGTAATATTGCTCGCGCCACTCGGTGTGATCGTGCGAACGCGCATGGCTGTGTGGGGTCATGCGTGCGAAACTCGACTTATGGAAGGTGACGAGGAAATGAGTGCACTGCCAACCGAGGCATGGCTGGTCGAACACCCGCCTCCCAGCATGGCGCGCCTGTTCCCCGGCTCCCAACGAGTCGCCGGTTACACCGTCGATGACTGGCGCAAGTTGCCCCAGACCGGGGAGCGCATCGAGTTGATCGACGGGAGTTTCGTGGTGCACGGCGTTCCTGCTACCAATCACGCCATTTGCGCATCACGGCTGGTGCGTTTGCTCGTTGCTGCCGCGCCGGACCATCTTGAGGTGGCGGAAGCGGTGGGGATTGTGGTGGGGGAGGACGGTCTCATCCCCGACATTGTGATCGCCGATGCGGAGGCGATGCTCGCGGGCATCCCGGATCTGGCATTCCCTGACGTCGTGGCGGTGGCGGAGATCGTCAGCCCGGGCATCGGCAATTGGAAGCGCGATTACAAGATCAAACCGCCGAAGTACGCTGCAGCGGGCATCCCTGTCTTCATCCGCGTCGAACTTGAAGGAGACGACGCGCCCACGGTGGAGGTTTTCCACCTGGGGAAGGCGGGCTACATTCGTGTCTCCGTGGCCAGCGCAGGAGAGAATCTGACCCTCTCTGAGCCGTTTAAGGTCTCCTTCGACCCCGCCCTGCTGGCAGGTCGTCGTAAATGCTGAAACCGGAACGTCCCCTGCGATCCCGCAGGGGACGTCGCCTTGTTCAGGCGTGTACCGGCGCCGTGACGGTGGAGTCGGTTTTCGGGTCACGGAGCAGGGCGTCGCAGTCGGCGATCGCCTCCGCCAGAAGCCGCCGCAGCAGCGCGTCCGGGTCGGGGATGCAGGCCTGGACGATGCCCACCACCGACAGTTGCACCGCGTTCGGGGCGGCGTAGCGGCGGAAGCCCTTCTCCGTGATCCGGGCCGCGCGGCTGAAGCGCCTGGCCTGTTCGGCCGCCTGCGGCACCTGCTCCATGGCGTGCCGGCTCTGCTCGCTCAGCCGCCCCGAGGGGGCGCCGTCGAGCCGGGCCAGCATTTCCTC
Organism: Nonomuraea purpurea; assembly: GCF_042650645.1. Taxonomy (NCBI): domain Bacteria; kingdom Bacillati; phylum Actinomycetota; class Actinomycetes; order Streptosporangiales; family Streptosporangiaceae; genus Nonomuraea; species Nonomuraea purpurea. The sequence continues at coordinate 421,699 of NZ_JBHSBI010000003.1, read as the reverse complement.
GGCCGCGAGCACCGACACCGCCAGGGCGAGCTGGCGTTCGGCCGCCGCCACCGGGAGTGCCGTGGTGGCGCAGCGCAGCGCGATCCGGGCGTCCACGCGCAGGTCGTCGCCGGTCAGCCCGATGATGGACGGCACGAGGTGGACGAGCTTGGCGCGGCTTTCGTCGTTGGTGTTGTCGTTGACCAGGCGGGCGAGGGCGGCCAGCAACGGATGCGTGCAGGCCGGATGGTCGCTCCACCGCTCTCCTGCCAGGTAGGAGGCCAGTTCCATGAAGCAGGCACCGCGTTTCGGGTTGCGATGTCTGCCACGGGACAGGACCGGCATGTGATCAAGGTGATTGTCCACGGGTGCTCCACTGCTCCACGCGATACTGCTTCACGCGATCGCGATCGCCGACTATCCAGTCTGCGCTGTTGTACCCAGCAACGCCAGGGATAATGGTCTCTTCGTCCTGAGCGTCCCTAGACCGCCCCAGCTGTCCTGTTTTGGGCGTCCGTAATATGCGGGCAAAACCCGACCGTAGCTGCCGAGCGTGACGTCCCGCTCGCTCAGGGCGGTCGTCACGACGCGACGAAGACCGCGACCGTGCGGGCCGGGACCGTCAGCGTGTCGGTGGCCGGCTCGAACGAGGAGCACCGCACCACCGCGTCGTCCGACCCGGCCTGTACGGGATGCAGCGCCACCGCCCGCCCCGCCAGCGGCTCCACCGCCTGCGCGCACGCCGACGGCGTCGCGTTGAAGACGACCGTGACCGACGTCCAATGCGCGTCGAGGCCCGACACGTCGACATGCATGACGATTACTCCTTCTGGCGAGCCGGGGAACGTCAGCCGCCGCCGCACCTCCTCCGGCGACCCCAGCGCGAACGCCCGCGACGACGCCCTGATCCGCAACAACTCCCCGAAACGGGCCCGGCAGGCGTTGATCGCCGCACAGTCCGGCCGCAGCGCAGGATCGGCCAGTAGCGGCCCGGCGATCGGCCAGCGGGGCTCGTTGTCCGCCTTCGGCGGCAGGCCTGCGGCGAAGCCGTTGCCCGCCGAGCAGTCCCACAGCAGCCGGTTGAACCAGTCGCCGGAGTCGTAGGAGTTACGGTCGAGGGACTTCGAGCGCAACCGTTCGCTGCCCGCGTGGACGAACGCCGCCCCCTGCCCCAGCAGCACCGTGGCCAGCGACAACACCTGCATGCGCACCCGGTCGGCCATCGGCGTGCTTTGCGGGAGTTTGTAGGCCAGCGCGTCGAACAGCGTCTCGTTGTCATGCGCGTCCACGTACGTCACCGCCTCCCCGGGCGAGGCCGTGTACCCCGCGGGGGAGCCGTGGTAGTCGATCTCGGAGCCCTTCCTGCCCGACGGCAGCACGTAGTCGCGCAGGCTCCCGGTCAGCCCGACCATGATCAGGTCCGTGCCGTGCGCCAGCCGGTCCCGCCGCTGCTCGGCCGTGCCGTTGGCCGAGGCGCCGTTGGGCGCGCTGGCCAGCCCCGAGCCGAAGCCCTGCACGCGCGGGTCGTCGTCGAACGTGCTGCCGCCGCGCACCGCGTCGCGCAGCCTGTCGCTGAACGTGCCGATGCCGGTGCCGGCCAGGTTCGCCTGCGTGGCCTGCTCGAACCTGGCGTCGTCGGCCACCTCGCCGAAGTTCCAGCCCTCGCCGTACAGGATGATCGAGGGGTCGATCCGGTCGAGGGCCGCGCGGACGGCGAGCAGGTTCGCCTTGGGGTGGTGGCCCATGAGGTCGAAGCGGAACCCGTCGATCTTGTACTGCCTGGCCCACGTGACCACCGAGTCGACGACCAGCTTGCCCATCATGGCGTGCTCGGGCGCGGTGTTGGCGCAGCAGGTGGACGTGGCGAGCGTCCCGTCCTCCAGCCGCCGGTGGTAGTAGCCGGGCACGATCGGGTCGAGCACGCCGGCGGAGTGGGTGTGGTTGTAGACGACGTCCATCACCACGCGCAGCCCCGTCCGGTTGAGCGCGGCGACCATGCCGCGGAACTCCCTGATCCGATTGTCCGGTTCCGTGGCGTACGAGCCCTCGGGCACGGTGTAGTGCAGCGGGTCGTACCCCCAGTTGAAGGAGTCCTCGGCGGCCGTGCGCGCGACGAGCTCCTGCTGCCGGTCGGAGTCGGCGGGCAGCGCGGCCAGCGCGTCGGCGTCCGGCTCCGTCCTGTCCTGCCTCCGCTCGGGGACGGTCGCGAAGTCGAACACCGGCAGCAGGTGCACGTGCGTCAGGCCCTCGCCGGCCAGCGCGCGCAGCTCCCGCATCCCGGCCGAACCCTCCACGTCGAAGGCCGCGTACGTGCCGCGCCGCCCGGCGGGCACGCTCGCGTCGGAGGCGGAGAAGTCGCGTACGTGCAGCTCGTAGATCGACATCTGCGGGACGGGCGCGGGCTTGGCCAACGTATCCCAGCCCGGCGGCTTCAGCGCCGGATCGTCCAGGTCGACGAGCCTGCCGCGGACGCCGTCGGCGGTCACGTCCGGACTGTACGGATCGGTGACCTCGTTGGTGACGACCGCGCCGTCCTTCGGGGAGTAGACCGTGACGAGGTAGGTGTACTCGCGGCCCAGCCACGACGGAGGGCACGGCAGCCACCAGATGCCGCTCTCGTCGTCGCGGCGCATCGGGTGCACGGCGCGGTCGGGGCCGTGGAGCGCGAGCTCGACCCGCCGTGCCGTGGGCGCCCACAGGGACAACCTCCCGCCGGCCGGGCCGAGGACCGCCTGGGCGGCCTTGGCGGCGTACAGGTCGTCGAGGACGCCGGGGATCTGCACGCACGTCACGTCCGGCGGCGCGCCGGGCTCCGCGGCCACGGCCACGACCTGGCCGCGCAGGGCCTGCCGGACGAGGCCCTCGTCGCTCGGGTCCACCTTCAGCGCGGTGCAGGCGGCCAGGTGCGGCCACCGGCGCCGCTGCTCCTCGCTCAGCGTCCCGGGGGTGAGCCGGATGAGGCCCAGGTCGCCGATCAGCTCGCCCTTGCCGTCGCGGGCGATGCCGCCCTCGGGGCTGAAGGCCAGGACGTGGGCGCACGACGGATCGACACGCCAGAGCACGGTGTCACGATCCACCCAGTGCGCCTCGGCCCTGAGCGGATCGACAACCACGCCCGCGCCTGGATCGACGACCGTGTCTGGAGCGTCGGCCGCGCCCGGGTCGGTGGCCGTGTCTGAAGCATCCGCCGCGCTTGAGGCGTCGGTTCTGCCCGGGGCGATGGTGGTGTCCAGGGTGTCGGTCGCCCAGACGTCCCGCGTGTGGCCGTCCGGCAGGTGCTGGTTCTTGCTGATGTCGTTGCTCAGGATCGTTGTCCCCCTCGACGCGGCCCTCGGCGAGGGGCCCCGCCGTCGTCGTTCCCGTCTGCGCGCCCGTGAAGCCGCCACCACCCCATTCACCCCACAGCGAGCAGGGCCACTTTGCGGCATTTTCAGGAAGTTTCCGTAAGACAGGCCCCGATCTAGGTAACAACTTGCAGAAAACCTTACGGCCGCATCTACCCGACTGCGTCACGGCGGCGTAACGTCCGGCATACTCCGGCCTCCGACCGACCTGTGAGGAAGAAGATGCGACGACACTTAGCGGCGGCGGCGGTTGCCGCGGCCATCACTCTGGTGATCTCCGCTTGCGGCGGCGGTGGCGGTCAGGACGCCGCTCCCGCCGCCCCGGTCTCCGACCCGTCGAAGATCAGCGGCGAGGTGACGTGGTGGGACACGACGCGGCCGGACAGCGAGGGGCCGACGTTCCAGGCGTTGATCAAGGAGTTTGAGGCCGCGTACCCGCAGATCAAGGTCAAATATGTGAACGTGCCCTCTGACCAGGCCCAGAACCAGTTCCAGACGGCCGCGCAGGCCGGTTCCGGCGCGCCGGACGTGATCCGCTCTGAGGTGGCCTGGACGCCGCAGTTCGCGTCATTGGGATACCTGCAGCCGCTTGACGGGACGCGGGCGGTGGACAAGCAGGAGGACTTCCTGCCGGGGCCGCTGAGCAGCACGAAGTACGGCGGCAAGACGTACGCCGTGCCGCAGGTGACCGACACCCTGGCGCTGCTCTACAACAAGCGGTTGCTGAAGGAGGCCGGGCACACTGAGGCGCCCAAGACGGTCGCCGAGCTGAAGCAGGCCGCGCTCGATGTCAAGGCGAAGACCGGCGCGGCCGGCCTGGCGCTCAACGTCGACTCCTACTTCTTGTTGCCGTTCATGTATGGCGAGGGCGGAGACCTGCTGGACGTGGCGAACAAGAAGGTCGTGGTGAACTCCCCGGCGAACGTGAAGGCCATCGAGACGGTGGCCGACCTGATCAGCTCGGGCGCGGCCCCCAAGCCGGCCACCACGGACAGCTACGCCAACGCGATGACCGCCTTGAAGGAGGGCAAGGCGGCGATGATCTACAACGGGCCTTGGGCGCTCTCGGAGATCCATCAGGGCAAGGAGTTCCAGGACAAGGAGAACCTGGGCATCGCCCCCGTCCCTGCGGGCTCGGTCAAGGCCGGGGCGCCCACCGGCGGCTGGAACCTGGCGATCTACGCGGGATCGAAGAACATTCCCGCGGCGTATGAGTTCGTCCGGTTCATGACCACCGCGCAGGCCCAGGCGAAGATCGCCAAGGAGATCAGCCTGCTGCCCACCCGCCCCTCCGCCTACGCCGACCCCGCCGTCCAGGGCAACGCCGACGTCGCCGTCTTCAAGCCCATCATGGACACCGCCGTGCCGAGGCCGTGGATCCCCGAGGGCGGGCAGCTCTTCCAGCCGCTGCTCGAGGGCTATCAGGCGCTCGTCGGCGGCAAGTCCGCGCCCCCGGACATGCTCAAGATGGTCGACGAGCGCTACCGCGGGATCATGAAGGGCTGGAGCTGACCCGTGGCGGTCTCGACCGGGCGCGCGACGGCCGCGGGCGGCTCCGCCCGCGGCCGGAGCCGCCGCAAAGACAGCAAAGACGGCGAACAGGGCCCGGGCCGGCTGCGCAGGGCGCTGTCCGCCCACTGGTACGCGTGGGCGATGGTCGCCCCGGTGGCCGTCGTCATGCTGGTGCTGATCGGCTGGCCGCTGGCCAGGGGCGTCTACCTGTCGCTGACCGACGCCACCGAGGCCAACATCGGCCGTACCATCGGGGTCAACGTCATCCCGGCCAGTTACGAGTTCGTCGGCCTGGACAACTACCTTCAGATCCTGACCAGCAGCGTGTTCTGGGACAAGCTGATCTGGACGGTCATGTGGACGGTCGTGTGCGTGGCCGCGCACTACGGCATCGGCCTCGGCCTGGCCGTGATGCTCAACAGGAAGCTGCGCCTGCGCTCGCTCTACCGGGTACTGCTCATCCTGCCCTGGGCCGTGCCCGCCTTCGTGGCCGCCTTCATCTGGCGCTACCTCTACAACAGCGACTACGGCGTGATCAACGGCTTCCTCAAGATGGCCGGGCTGTCGGGGGTGGGCTGGCTGGACGACCCGACCACCGCCAAGATCGCGGTCATCGCCGTGAACGTCTGGATCGGCGTGCCGTTCATGATGCTCGCCCTGCTGGGCGGCCTGCAGTCGATACCGGCCGAGCTGTACGAGGCGGCCGAGGTGGACGGCGCCTCCGCCTGGCAGCGCTTCCGCGCGATCACCCTGCCGGGGCTGCGCCAGGTGTCCGGCACCGTGGTCCTGCTCGGCACGATCTGGACGTTCAACATGTTCCCCATCATCTTCCTCGTCACCCGCGGCGGGCCGGGCAGCGAGACCGAGATCCTCGTCACCTACGCCTTCCGTGAAGCCTTCGAGGGCGTCCGCAACTACTCGGGCTCGGCCGCCTGGGGCGTGATCATCCTGCTCATGCTCGTCGTGCTCGCCGTCGGCTACCGCCGTACCCTGCGCAGTCAAGGAGATCCATGGTGACCGGGAAACCCCGCCGGCGCGGCGAGCGCGGCCCGCTGGCCTCGATCGGCCTGCACGCGGGGCTGCTGCTCGCGGTGGCCGTCTCCCTGTTCCCGATCGTCTGGCTCGTCCTGACCTCGCTCAAGCCCCGCGACGGCTGGCTCTCGACCGAGCTGCGCCTGTTCGACCACTCCTCGCTGGACAACTACGCGCGGGTGCTGACCAGTACGGCCTTCCCGCAGTGGCTGCTCAACAGCGTGCTGGCCGCGGGACTGACCATGGTGCTGGGCGTGTTCCTGTCGGCCACGACCGGTTACGCGCTCTCGCGCTTCCGCTTCCCCGGCCACCGCGGCGTGATGTGGCTGCTGCTCATCACCCAGATGTTCCCGGTGGCCATCCTCATCGTCCCGCTCTACAACCTCATGGCCGGGCTCGGGCTGCTCAACCAGATCCCCGGCCTGGTGATCGCCTACATGACGATCGCGGTGCCGTTCTGCGCCTGGATGATGAAGAGCTACTTCGACACCGTCCCGATCGAGATCGACCAGGCCGGGATGGTGGACGGGCTGACCCCGTTCGGCACCTTCTACCGGCTCGTGCTCCCGCTGGCCAGGCCGGGCATCGCGGTCACCGCGTTCTACTGCTTCATGACCGCGTGGGGCGAGGTCGGCTACGCCACCGTGTTCATGACCGGCGACGCCCAGCGCACGCTCGGCGCCGGGCTGCAGCAGTTCATCGGCCAGCACTGGTCGGACTGGGGGCTGATGACCGCCTCCGCCGTGCTGATCGCCATCCCGGCCGGCGCGGTCTTCCTGCTCGTGCAGCGCCATCTGATCACCGGCCTCACGGCAGGCGCCACGAAGTAGCGCATAACGGTGTGGCGGCCATGAGATGGTTGATCACCAATCGACCCTCCGACTGAGCCCGCCGACGTGTAAGGTTTCGGGCGTTTCCCAACACGAAGCGGGCCCGAGACGAGCGGGGGATTGATGAGGCGGCTGCTGCTACTCCTGGTGGCGTCGACACTGTGGTGGGCGGCCCCGCCCGCCGCCGACGCGGAGGCCGGGAGCCGGGTGGCGTTCATCGGGGTGCCCGGCCTCCAGTGGTCGGACGTCGATGCCTCCAACACGCCCAATCTGTGGCGGCTGGCCGGGCAGAGCGCGATCGGATCCCTGTCGGTCAAGGCCGTGGGCACCGTGACGTGCCCGTACGACGGATGGCTGAGCGTGGCCTCCGGCGTGCGCTCGGCCGTCGGCCACCGGTGCGGCCGCTCCCCGGAGCCGGTCGTGCAGGGCCAGGGGGCCTTCATGCCGCAGGTCGCCGACCTGCTGAAGACGACCGACGGGGCCGCCGCGGGCACGCTCGGCTCGGCCGTCAAGGCGGCAGGGCAGTGCACCGCGGCCGTCGGAAAGGGCGCCGCGCTGGGGCTGGCCGACCGCAGCGGCAAGGTCGACCTGTACGCCGACACCCCCGACAAGCTCGCCGACTGGTCGCGCTGCCGCGTGATGGCGGTCGACGTCGCCACGATCGTCGAGCCGTACCTGGTCAACGACCGGCTGTCGTTCGACGCCGAGCCGCTCCCGCAGGAGCGCCGCCGTGAGCTGGTGCGCCAGGCCGACGCCCAGGTCGGCGCGGCGCTGGCCAAGCTGCCCGCCGACACCGAGATCCTGCTGGCCGGGATCAGCGACCACGCCGGCGTGCCGCACCTGCGGGTGACGATGTGGAAGAAGCCCGGCGCCGAGCACCGCGCCATCGGCGCCAACTCCACCAGGCGCGACGACCTGGTGGCCCTGCCCGACATCACGCCCACGATCCTGACCGCCGCCGGCATCCCGGTGCCCGCGACCATGATCGGGCTGCCGTGGCAGCTCGGCGACCCCATCACCCCCGACGACCTGCGCACGGCCGACATGGCGGGCACGTCGGTACGCGGCGCGACGGGCATCTTCTTCACCACCTTCGCCGTCATCCAGGTGGGCTTCTACGCGCTGGCCTACTTCCTGCTGAGCCGGCGCAAGAAGCTCGGCTTCATCGGCGTGGCCGCCATCGTGCTGGCCGGCGCGCCCGTCTCGACGTACGTGGTCAACCTGCTGCCGTGGGAGAACAGCCCGTACCCGATCCCGACCCTGATCGCCGGGGTGCTCGGCTGCGTGGCGGTCATCGCCTCGATCGCGCTGCTCGGGCCGTGGCGGCGAGATCCGCTCGGCCCGCCCGCCACGGTGGCCGTGATCACCGCGACGGTGCTCGTCGGCGACCTGCTGACCGGCACGACGCTGCAGTTCAACAGCCTGATGGGCTACACAGCCGTGGTCGGCGGGCGCTTCTACGGGCTGGCCAACATCCCGTTCGCGCTGATGGCCACCTCCGTGCTCATGGCCACCGCGATCGCGGCCGAGCACCTGGTGCGCGCCGGACGCAGGCGCGCGGCGGTGGGAGTGGTGGCCACGCTCGGCGTGATCGCGATGTTGCTGGCGGGCTGGCCGGGCATCGGCAGCGACTTCGGCGGCGTGATCGCGTTCGTGCCGGGCATCGCCGTGACGGGGCTGCTCGTGGCGGGCCAGCGGGTGTCGATCATGAAGCTGTTCGGGTTCTGCGTGCTCGGCGGGGTCGCGGTGTCGATCATCGCGACGCTCGACTACCTGCGGCCGCCGCAGTCGCAGACGCACCTGGGCAGGTTCGTGGGCCAGGTGATCGACGGCACCTTCCTGCCGATGATCGGGCGCAAGCTGGGCGCGATGCTGAGCACCATGCTCTCGCCGAACCTCATGCCGATCGTCATCGCCGGCCTGGCCTTCCTGATCTTCGCGGTGCTGCGGCCGGGGCAGATCAGCGCGGGCATCGTGCCGAGGGCGTTCGCGCGGGCGCCCATGCTGCGCGCCGGGCTGATCGGGGCGCTGGTCAGCGCCGTGGTCGGCATGCTGGTCAACGACTCGGGCACGGCGGTGCTGTCCATGGCGGTGGCGCTGATGGTGCCGCTGGTGCTGCACGCCGGGGTGCGCTCACCAGAGGAGGAAGAGCTCCTCGGGAGCCCGGTGAATGAGCGTGGCCGCCATGGCGACGTCGTCGCGAGCGAGGCGTAGCCCGGGCAACTCGCGCAGGAGCAGCTCCAGCGTGATCCTGACCTGTTCGCGGCCCAGGAACGCGCCGGGGCAGCCGTGCACGCCGTGCCCGAACGACAGGTGCCGTTCGGGCTTCCTGAGGAGGTCGAACTCGTCGGGCCGCTCGTACACCGCCTCGTCGCGGCCCGCCGAGCCGAACGAGACGAACACCGTCTCGCCCTCGGCCAGTTCGGTGCCGGCCAGCTCCAGCGGCCTGGTGACCCGGCGGCGGAAGCCCTGCACCGGCGCCTCGAACCTGGCGGCCTCCTCGATCGCCGCCGGGATCAGCTCGGGCCGCGCGCACAGCAGCTCCCACTGGCGGCGATCGCGCAGCAGGCGGTGCACGGCGGTGCCGATCAGGGCGGTCGTGGTCAGGTGTCCGGCCAGCATGACGTTCTGGGTGTTGGCCACGATCTCGTCGCGCTGCCCGGCCGTCGGCTCGTCCGGGGCCAGGCCGCGCACCAGCTCGCCGGTCAGGGTGTCGGCGGTTCGCGATCTGGCGGCGTGCGCGGCCAGCAGGTGCCGCAGGGCGGCGACCTCGCGGGCCGCGACGACCTGCTCGTCCTCGGGCAGCGGCGTGAACAGCAGCTCCTCGGCGCGTTGCCCGGCCATGATCGCGCGGGGCACCTCCGCGGGGTCCAGGCCGAGCAGGTGGCCGATGACGGTGGCGGGCAGGGGCCTGGCGTAGGCGCTCATCCACTCCACCCGGCGCGCCCGCGCGAACGAGGCCAGCAGCCCGCCCGCCGCGGCCTCGACGTACGGCAGCACGGCGGCCACCTTGGTGGGCGACAGGCCCCGGGTGAGCGGCCTGCGGTAGCGCTGGTGGGCCTGGCCGTCGGTGCTCAGGACGATCGGCGCGTTGCCCGGGGCGCCCGCCAGCTCGGCCAGCGCGCGCGGCCCCGGCAGCACGTCCGGCCGCAGCGCCCCCTGCGAGGAGAAGTCGTCCGGCCTGCTCAGGACCTCGCGCACGTCGGCGTACCGGGCCACGAGCCAGGCGTCGAGCTCTTCGGCGAAAGTGAGCCCGGGGGCGGCGCGGGCGGCGGCATAGTGGGGATAGGGGTCCCGGTAGAACGCTGCTCGATCCACGGATCCATGCTCCTGTGCAGGTGGGAACGGGACAAGATCTGAAATTTTCTTTTAGTTCACTCTTTGGTCTTGAAAGTTATATCCACGGGCGATTGAGTTCGGTCGTGCAGACCCTCCGTTTCCTGGCCGCCGCGGCGCTCGTCTTAGGGCCATTGGCCCTGCCCGCGCAGGCCGACCCCACTCCTCCCGCCGAGGACGCCGTCGAGGCCTCTTCCTACCCACCGCCCTCCACCCTGCTCGCCCAGAACGCCGGGCAGAAGATGGAGACGGCCAAGAAGACCCGGCCGGTCGCGCCGGGCATCTCCCTGACCTCCTTCGACACCTACGACGCGCTCGGCTGGCTGCGCGCGGACGCCGTCACCGCCGACCTCGGCGGCGCGAAGGCCGACTACGTCTTCTCCGGCGAGGTGTCCAAGACCGAGCCGCTGTCCGGGCCGGCCAAGCGCTCCCGCGCCGTCGCGGCCGTCAACGGCGACTTCTTCGACATCAACCGCTCCGGCGCCGCCCAGGGCATCGGCGTGCAGAACGGCGCGCTCGTCCAGTCGCCGATCGCCGGGCACGAGAACGCGGTCGCGATCACCGGCGACGGCGTCGGGCGCGTGCTCAAGATGTTCTTCGAGGGCAGCGCCACCCCATCAGGCGGATCGCCGATCGGGCTCACCCAGTTCAACCAGATCGTGCGCAGCGGCGGCGTCGGCCTGTTCACGCCGCTGTGGGGCTCCTACGCCCGGGCCCGCGCCGTCGAGGGCGCCGCCTCCGTCGCCGAGGTCGTCCTGGTGGACGGCGTCGTCTCCGAGGTGCGCGACTCCGCCGGCAGCGGCCCCATCCCCGCGGGGACCTCGATCCTGCTCGGCCGCGACGCCGGGGCCACCGCCCTGGCCGCGCTGAAGCCCGGCGACCGCGTCGATGTGCAGTACCGGCCGAAGCCGTCGGACGGCAGCTCCGTCAAGGCGGCCGTCGGCGGCAACTGGGTGCTGGTCAAGGACGGCGTCGTGCAGAACTCCACCGACCCGGCCGCGCACCCGCGCACCGCCGTCGGCTTCTCCGCCGACGGCAGGAAGATGTACCTGCTGACCGTGGACGGCCGCCAGGCCGACAGCCGCGGCGTCACCCTCAACGAGCTGGCGGCCATGATGGTCGAGCTCGGCGCCGCCAACGCGCTCAACCTCGACGGCGGCGGCTCCTCCACCATGCTCGCCCGCGAGCCGGGCTCCGCCGACGTCCAGGTGGAGAACAGCCCCTCCGACGGCGGCGAGCGGCACGTCCCCAACGGCCTGGCGCTCTACGCGCCCGAGGGCAGCGGCAGGCTCAAGGGCTTCTGGCTGGAGACGGCCACCGACCCGGCCCAGGCGCCCGGCGTCGGGCCCGTCGCGGGGGGCCGCCCCGAGCGGGTCTTCCCCGGCCTGACCAGGCGGCTGAGCGCCGCCGGATACGACGAGACGTACGGCCCCGCCGCGGGGACGCCGTCGTGGCGGGCCAACCCGGCCGTGCACGGCGTGATCCGCGACGGCAGGTTCCACGCCCTGGTGCCGGGACCGACCACCGTCACCGCCTCACGCGGCACCGCCAAGGGCACCCTCGACCTGACGGTCCTGCAGCCCCTGGAGCGGCTCGGCACGACCGCCGACCGCCTCGGCATGCAGGGCGCGGGCGGGGTGGCCACCTTCGGCGTGGTCGGCTACGACCGCAACGGCAACTCCGCGCCCATCGAGCCGGACGACCTCAAGCTCGACTACGACCGCGCCCTGTTCGAGGTGAGCGCCACCCAGCACGGCTCCTTCACGGTCAAGGCCAAGCAGGCCACCGGCTCCGGGCTCATCACCGCCAAGGTCGGCAAGACCAGCACCGCCGTGCCCGTGACCGTCGGGTTCGAGGACAAGCAGGTCGCCGACTTCGAGGACGCGGCCAAGTGGACCTTCGCCGCCGCCCGCGCCACCGGCTCGTTGTCGGCCGCGCCCGGGCAGAGCGGCGGCGGGCTCAAGCTGGCCTACGACTTCACCACCTCGACCGCGACCAGGGCCGCCTACGCCAGCCCGCCGCAGCAGATCGTGGTGGACGGCCAGCCGCAGGCGTTCGGGTTGTGGATCAACTCCACCGGCAAGGGGGAGTGGCCCAGCCTGGAGTTCTACGACGGGCTCGGGCAGTCGCAGATCCTGCGCGGCCCGTACATGACCTGGACCGGCTGGAAGTACGTCGAGTTCCCGGTGCCCGCGGGCGTCAACTATCCGCTCAAGCTCCGGCGCTTCTACGTGGCCGAGACCAAGGCCGAGGCGTCCTACACCAACGAGATCCTCATCGACGGCCTGGTCGCCAAGGTGCCGCCGACGGTGTCGGCGCCCCCCGCGCCCAAGGTCGCCGACCCGGTGGTCAAGGCGGAGGTGTCGAAGATGCCGTGGCGGTTCGCGGTCATGTCGGACGCGCAGTTCGTGGCCCGGCAGCCCGACAGCGACCTGGTCAAGAACGCCCGCCGCACGCTGCGGGAGATCAGGGCCGCGGGGCCGGACTTCCTGGTGATCAACGGTGACCTGGTGGACGAGGCGTCGCCGGAGGACTTCGCGCTGGCGAAGAAGATCCTCGACGAAGAACTCGGCGGAAAGGTGAAATATCACTACATCCCCGGGAACCATGAGGTCATGGGCGGCAAGATCGACAACTTCAAGGCCGCCTTCGGCGACACCTACAAGACCTTCGACCACAAGGGCACCCGCTTCGTCACCCTCGACACCTCGCGCCTGAACCTCAGGGGCGGCGGCTACGACCAGGTGGCCATGCTCCGCTCCGAGCTGGACAAGGCCGCCAAGGACGCCTCCGTCGGGTCCGTCGCGGTCCTGTTCCACGTGCCGCCGCGCGACCCCACGCCCGGCAAGGCCAGCCAGCTGGGCGACCGCAAGGAGGCCGCGCTGGTCGAGGGCTGGCTGGCCGACTTCCAGCGCACCACCGGCAAGGGCGCCGCCTACATCGGGGCCCACGTGGGGACCTTCCACGCCTCCCGCGCGGACGCGGTCCCGTACTTCATCAACGGCAACTCCGGCAAGAACCCGGCCACCGCCGCGGACGACGGCGGCTTCAGCGGCTGGTCGTTGTGGGGCGTCGACCCGGTGACGCGGGCCGAGGCCGAGCACGTCAAGCGGAACTGGTTCACCGACGCGCCCGACTGGATCGGCACGCAGGTCCGCCCGCACGTGGACGACCTCACGCTCAAGGCCCCCGCCACGGCCGAGGTCGGCAGGCCGGCGCAGGTGACGGCCGAGGTCAGGCAGGGAACCAGGACCGTCCCCGTCGCCTACCCCGTCTCGGCCGCCTGGTCCGGCTCCCCGAACCTGCACGTCGGCACCCGCCAGGGCGCCAAGCCGTGGCACGTGGCCGTCTACGACCCCGCGGCGGGCACGCTGACGGCGCTGCGCCCCGGCCAGGTGACGCTCGCCGTCACCGTCAACGGCGTCACCAAGCAGGCCCAGGTCGCGCTGACGGCCAAGGCCGCCGCCTGACGACCACATGACCTGGCCCCGTGAGACCCGATCGGGTCTCACGGGGCCAGGTGTTCATCCGGCTCGGCCGGGCAGGCTGAGCGGGGGAGACGTCCACGGGGCCCGTGAGAGGGATGCCGATGTCCATGGAGCTCGACCTCGTGCCAGGCGGGCTCGTGCGCGCCATCGAGGAACTGCCGCTGGTCGATCACCACGTGCACGGGGCCACGTCCCACGACCTGTCACGCACCGCGTTCGAGGAGATGATCAGCGAGTCCGACAGGCCGGTGCCCGAGTGGATGACCAGGTTCGACTCCCAGCTCGGCTACGCGATCCTGCGCCACTGCGCGCCCGTGCTCGGGCTCGACCCCCACTGCACCCCCGAGGAGTACCTGGCCAGGCGTGCCAGGCTCGGCGCCGAGGAGGTCAACCGGCGGCTGCTCGCCGGCAGCGGCGTGGGACACTTCCTGGTCGAGACCGGCTACCGCTCCGATGAGATCCTCGGGCCCTCCGGCATGGCCGAGGCGAGCGGGGTGCCCGCCGACGAGGTGGTGCGGCTGGAGGCGGTGGCCGAGCAGGTGGCCGCGAGCGGGTGCGCGGCGGAGGCGTTCGCCGGCCGGTTCGCCGAGACGCTGTGGGAACGCACGCGGACGGCCCGCGCGCTCAAAACCGTCGCCGCCTACCGCCACGGCCTCGACTTCGACCCCGAGCGGCCGACCGGCGAGGAGGTCGCGCAGGCGGCCGGGCGCTGGTTCGGCTCCGGCGGCGGCAGACTGGACGACCCCGTGCTGCTGCGGCACCTGATCTGGACCGGGATCGAGCGCGGGCTGCCGCTGCAGTTCCACGTCGGGCTCGGCGACCCCGACCTCGACCTGCGGCGGGCGGACCCGCTGCTGCTGCGCGAGCTGATCGAGCTGGCCGAGCCCACCGGGGTGCCGCTGCTGCTCCTGCACTGCTACCCCTACCAGCGCCAGGCCGGGTACCTGGCGCAGGCGTACCCGACCGTCCACTTCGACGTGGGGCTCGGCGTGAACTACTCGGGGGCGCGCAGCGCCGCGCTGGTGGCCGAGAGCCTGGAGGTGGCGCCGTTCGCGAAGGTGCTCTTCTCCTCCGACGCCTGGGGGCCCGCCGAGCTGCACCATCTCGGCGCGGAGTTGTGGCGCCGGGCGATGGCCCGGGTGCTCGGCGCCTTCGTGGCCGAGGGGGAGTGGTCGCAGGCGCGGGCCATCCGTGTGGTCACCATGGTGGGCGTGGAGAACGCGCGCCGCGTCTACGGCCTGGGCGAAGGGGCGTGAACGGCAATGGACAGAAAACTCATCACTGCCGAAACCCCTCCAGAACCTCTAGGCTCGGCCCCGATGGATCTCGAAACTTTCACCCCCGGTTCGGGACGACTCGAACCCAGGGCAGCCCTCCGGTCCGACGCACCCACCCTCGACCTCAACGGGACCTGGCGCTTCCGCCTCGCCCCCACCGCGACCCTCCCCGACGACTTCGCCCGGCCCGGCTTCGACGACGGCGGCTGGGACGAACTCCCCGTGCCCTCCCACTGGCCGCTGCACGGGCACGGCGCGCCCGCCTACACGAACGTCTCCTTCCCCTTCCCCGTCGACCCGCCGCACGTCCCCGACGACAACCCCACGGGCGACTACCGGCGCGTCTTCGACCTGCCCGACGGCTGGACGGGCGGACGGTTGCGGTTCGAGGGCGCCGAGTCCTTCGCCAGGGTCTGGCTGAACGGCCACGAACTGGGCTTCTGGACGGGCAGCAGGCTCCCGGTCGAGTTCGACGCAGGGCCGTGGCTGCGCCAGGGACGCAACGTGCTGGCCGTGCGCGTGCACCAGTGGTCGAACGCCAGCTACCTGGAAGACCAGGACATGTGGTGGCTGCCCGGCATCTTCCGCGACGTCACGCTCACCCGCTCCACCGCCGACGTCTTCGTCCGCGCCTCCTACGCCGACGGGCACGGCACGCTCTGCTTCGACGGTCCTGGCACGCTGAGCGTGCCGGAACTCGGCGTCACCGCCCTGGAACCGGGCGAGGAGGTCACGGTCGAGGTGGAGCCGTGGACGGCCGAGACCCCGCGCCTGTACGACGCCGTCGTGACCGCGCCGCAGGAGACGCTGCGGCTGCGCATCGGCTTCCGCACGATCTCCATCGTGGACGGCGTGCTCCTGGCCAACGGCCGCCCGCTGCTGCTCAAGGGCGTCAACAGGCACGAGTTCCATCCCGAGCACGGCCGCGCGGTGCCGTACGAGACCATGCGCGAGGACGTGCTGCTGATGAAGCGGCACAACGTCAACGCCGTCAGGACCAGCCACTACCCGCCGCACCCCCGCTTCCTCGACCTGTGCGACGAGCTGGGCCTGTGGGTGATCGACGAGTGCGACCTGGAGACCCACGGCTTCGGCCAGGTCGGCTGGCGCGGCAACCCCACCGACGACCCGCGTTACGCCGAGGCGCTGCTCGACCGCATGCGGCGCACGGTCGAACGCGACAAGAACCACCCCAGCGTCATCATGTGGTCGCTCGGCAACGAGGCCGGCGTCGGCCGCAACCTGGCCGTCATGGCCGACTGGGCCCGCGAGCGCGACCCGTCCCGCCCCCTCCACTACGAGGGCGACTGGTCATGCGCCAACACGGATGTCTACTCGCGCATGTACGCCTCCCACGCCGAGGTCGAGGCCATCGGCCGCGGCGAGGAGGACCCGCTGGACGACCCCGACCTGGACGCGCGGCGGCGCACGATGCCGTTTCTGCAGTGCGAGTACGCCCACGCCATGGGCAACGGGCCCGGCGGGCTGGCCGAGTACCAGGCGCTGTTCGAGCGCTACCCCCGGCTGGCCGGCGGGTTCATCTGGGAGTGGATCGACCACGGGCTGGTCCATCCCGAGCACGAGTACGCCTACGGCGGCGACTACGGCGAGCCCGTCCACGACTCCAACTTCGTCATCGACGGCCTGGTCTTCCCCGACCGCACGCCCTCACCCGGCCTGCTCGACCTGAAGAAGGTCTTCGAGCCGGTCCGGTTCGAGTTCGGCGACGGCGTCGTCCGCATCGTCAACCGGTACGACTTCCTCGACCTGGCCCACCTGGACTTCCTGGTCACGGTGGAGGACTCCGCCGAACACCGGCTTGAGGTGCCCGCGGGGGGCGGCGAGGTCAAGCTGCCCGCCCTGCCCGAGGGGACCGGCGAGCGCTGGCTCACCGTCCGCGCGGTGCTGGCCGGCGACCAGCCGTGGGCCGGGGCGGGATACGAGATCGCCTGGGGGCAGACGCGTCTGTCGCCGCCCGAGCCCCGCTCCGGCGAGATCGTGGCCGGGCCGTGGAGCGCGGGACTCGTCCGCGACGGCGGCGAGATCACCGCGGGCGAGTCCGCCTTCGACGCGCAGACCGGGCGCCTGGTGCGGCTGTTCGGGCTGCCCGTGGAAGGGCCCAGGCTCGACCTGTGGCGGGCGCCCACCGACAACGACAGGTACGGCGGGCTCGAGGCCACCTGGCGCGGGCTCGGCCTGCACCGGCTCACCCACCGGGTGGACGGTCTCGAGGTCGGCGACACGCTGATCGTCCGCACCCGGGTCGCGGCGGCGGCCACCGACCTCGGGATGCGGGCGACGTACCGGTGGAGCGTGGCCGGGGACGGCGCGTTGCTGCTCAGCCTGGACATCGACCCCGAGGGCGACTGGCGCGACCCGATCCCGAGGCTCGGCGTCACGATGACACTGCCGGGCGACGCCGTCGACCGCGTCACCTGGTACGGCCGGGGCCCCGGCGAGGCCTACCCCGACACGGGCATGGCCGCCCGGGTCGGCCGCTGGACGGCCACGGTCGACGAGCTGCAGACCCCCTACGTCTACCCGCAGGAGAACGGCCACCGCGCCGACGTGCGCTGGGCCGCGTTCGGGCCGTTCACGGTGTCAGGGGACCCGGTGTTCGGGATGACCGTGCGGCGCTGGAGCGCCGAAGAACTGACCGCCGCCCGCCACCGGCCGGACCTGGCAGCGGGGGAGCGGGTCCACCTCCACCTGGACCTGGCCCAGCAGGGCATCGGCACGGCCACGTGCGGTCCCGGCACGCTGCCCGCCTACGACCTCAAGGCCGGGCCGGCCACCCTGCGGCTCAGGTTCGAGCCCCGCTGACCCGCTGCTCATCGATCACGCGCGACACCCCTTGCGGGGTGTCGCGCGCCCTTCTGACCGTTTTGTGAAGAGGAGGACTGTGATGGATGCCAAGGAGTACATGGCCGGCGTCTTCGACCGCGCGGCCGGGACCTACGAGCAGGTCGGGGTGCCGTTCTTCGCGCCCGTGGCCGCCGAGCTGGTCCGGCAGGCCGCGCCCGAGCCGGGCGACCGCGTCCTCGACGCCGGCTGCGGCACGGGCGCCTCGCTCGTGCCCGCCGCCAGGGCCGTGGGGCCCACGGGGCAGGTTGTCGGGCTGGACCTGGCGCCGGGGATGGTCGCCGCCGCCACCGCCGAGATCGAGCGGCACGGCCTGAGCAACGCGACCGTCCTGCTCGGCGACGCCGAACGGGCCGAGGAGTTACTGCCCGGTGCCCGGTTTGATGTGGTTCTGGCGGGGATGATGCTGTACTTCCTGCCCGACCCGCTGGCCGCCGTGCGCTCCATGACGGGGCTGCTCCGGCCCGGGGGCCGGCTGGCGGCCAGCCTGCTTGTCGAGTCGAGTCCGGCCGAGATCGAACTGCTCGGGCTGGTGGGGCGGGTGCTTCAGCCGTACACCGCCGGTGCGGGCAGCGCGCCGTTCCACCACATGCTCGGCACGTCCGAGGAGCTGATCCGGCTGTTCGAGGTCGGCGGGCTCGGCGGGGTCCGCTGCGACGACGTCGTGTTCGAGGTGGTGGTCGAGGCGGAGCGGCTGTGGGACTGGCTCTGGTCGGCCGCCCGCAGAGCGCCCCTGGAGGCCATCCCCGAACACCTGCGCGGGGACGCCAAGGCGGCGCTTGAGGCCGCGCTGCCCCAGGACCGATACGTCCTGCCCCGCACGATCCGCTACGCCACCGGCACCCGCCCCTGACGGCACCTGGCCCACGCTGACGGGACCCGGTCGCGAGCCGATCGCGACCGGGTCCCCCCGGCCAGGGAAGCGCCGTCCACAAAGGGCCCGAGCCGGGTCCCTCGGCCTTGAGGTCGGGTCTCCCGGGGTTGGGGTCGGGTGCCGGGGGGGTCAGCCGGGCACGGTGAGGATCGTGCCCGCGCCGACCGTGAGCCCGCCCTCGCGGATGGCGAAGCCGAGCCCCGGCTCCAGCGCGACGGCCCTGCCCAGCTCGACCGTCGCCTCGACCGTGTCACCCGGGTGGGCGGGCCCCTGCAGGGCCAGCTCGCCCGGCACGTCGGTCGTGCGCAGGTAGAACTGCGGCCGGTACCCGGACGCGATCGCCCTGCGCCGCCCGCCCTCCTCAGGCGTGAGGAGGTAGACGCGGGCGGCGAACGACGTGCGGGCCCGCTGGGTGCCCGGCCGGGCCAGCACCATGCCCCGCCGCACCTGCTCGCGGCGCACCCCGCGCAGCAGCACGGCGGCGTTGTCGCCGGCCTCGCCCCGCTCCATCGTCTTGCCGAACGTCTCCACGCCGGTCACGACGGCGTCGAAGCCCTCACCGAACCCGACCGCCTCCACGCTCTCGCCGACCCTGACCGTGCCGCGCTCGATGGCGCCGGTGACGACCGTGCCGCGGCCGGTGACCGTCAGCACGTTCTCGACCGGCATCAGGAACGGCGCGTCCACGTACCGGACAGGGATGGGGATGTGCTCGTCCACCGCCTGGAGCAGCGCGTCGATGGAGGCCGTCCAGACCGGGTCGCCCTCCAGCGCCCGCAGCCCCGACACCCGCACCATCGGGACGCCGTCGTAGCCGTGCTCGGCGAGCAGGTCCTGCAGCTCCAGCTCGACCAGGTCGATCAGCTCCGGGTCGGCGCCGTCGGCCTTGTTGACGGCCACGACCAGGTGCTCCACGCCGACCCGCTTGGCGAGCAGCACGTGCTCCCTGGTCTGCGGCATGATCCCGTCGTGCGCGGACACGACGAGGATCGCGCCGTCGAGCTGCGCCGCCCCCGTGATCATGTTCTTCACGTAGTCGGCGTGGCCCGGCATGTCCACGTGGGCGTAGTGGCGGGTGGCGGTCTCGTACTCGACGTGCGAGATGTTGATCGTGATGCCCCTGGACGCCTCCTCCGGGGTGCGGTCGATCCGCTCGAACGGCGTGTACGTGGCCTGCCCCCGCTCCGCCAGCACCTTGGTGATCGCGGCGGTCAGCGTGGTCTTGCCGTGGTCGACGTGCCCCATCGTGCCGATGTTGAGGTGGGGCTTGTTGCGTACGTAGGCCTGCTTGGCCATGGGTTCCCTCTTCCGAAACCTGGAGTCTTGGTGACCCGCGCGGGTCGTCCACCTCTCCCCGCCGGGTCACCGGGACTCACGGAGAGAGGTCAGCGCTCCAGGCCGTCGAAGGCACGCCGGAACGCGCCCGCCAGTGCGGGCGTCGTGGGGCGGGCGTGCCGGAACATGACGACCATGATCCGGCCCCTCGGCACGGTGGCGCAACGGGTTTTCCTTCACCCGCCGGCCGCGCGAGACGCCTGCGCAAGGAATACGACTCCCACGTCCGCAAGTACCTATGGGGCGGACATTTCTGGTTCCGCTCCTCCTCCGCGGGCTCAACCGGTGGAGCCGATCTCACCACCGTCAGCAAGTACATCCAGGGCCAGGAACGGCCCACCCGCCAAGGTCCAGCCACGCTCGCGTCCCGAAGGGCACTCCCGCGCGAGTTTCGATTCTGACCAGCTCCGCCGTAGTGGGGCCCTCGGCAGCAGCGCGGCCACGGGCGGATCATCGGCCGGCTCGGGCGCCGCGCCGAGAAGGGCGTGGCTATGAGGTGGTAGCCGCGATCCCGGCAGATCTCCTCGACGTCCTGGTAGGCGCGGACCCTGCCATCGCCCTGCGGTCCTGCCCGGCGATACCTTGGTGCTGCTGGTGACACCCTGGCGTGACGTGCCACACCGGGAGCTGGGACGGACGGTGGGCTACTCGGAGCCGGGACGGCTCACAGCGTGATCCACTCCGTGGACGTGGTCACCTCGTCGAGCACGGACGGGATCGGCTCCACCCCCAGGCCGGGCCTCGTCGGCACCTCCAGATGCCCGTCCACCAGCTCGAACGGCTCGGTGATGTCCCTGGCGTAGTAACGCCGCGACGCCGAGGTGTCGCCCGGCAGCGTGAACCCCGGCAGCGCCGCCAGCGCCACGTTCGCCGCCCGGCCCAGCCCCGTCTCCAGCATGCCGCCGCACCACACGGCGACCCCGTTCGCCCGGCACAGGTCGTGGATGCGCCGCGCCTCCAGATAGCCGCCGACCCGGCCCGGCTTGACGTTGACGATCGAACAGGAGCCGAGCGCGATCGCGGCGGCGGCGTGCTCGGCCGACTCGATCGACTCGTCCAGGCAGATCGGCGTCCTCAGCTGCGGGGCCAGCTTGGCGTGCTGAACCAGGTCGTCGTTGGCCAGCGGCTGCTCGATCAGCAGCAGGTCGAAGTCGTCCAGCTTGGCCAGGTGGCGGGCGTCGGTCAGGGAGTAGGCGGCGTTCGCGTCGACCTGGAGCAGCACGTCGTCGCCGAACCGTTCACGCACCGCCCGGACCGGCGACACGTCCCAGCCGGGCTCGATCTTCAGCTTGACGCGGACGTAGCCCTCGTCCAGGTAGCCCGCTACGGCGTGCAGGAGTTGCGGGATCGAGTCCATGATGCCGACCGACACCCCGCACGGCACCCGCGACCTGGCCGCGCCGAGGTAGTGCCCGAACGATTCGCCCGCCGTCCTGAGCTGCGCGTCCAGCACCGCCGTCTCCAGCGCTGCCTTGGCCATGCGGTGGCCCTTGACGGGTTCGAGCGCGCGGGCGACGTCCTGCGCGTCCAGTGACTTGGGCAGCGCGGGCAGCAGGAAACGGCGGATCACCTCGGCCGCGCCGTCGGTGTACTCGGAGGAGTACAGAGGTTCGGCCATCGCCACGCACTCGCCCCACCCCTCGGCATCCGGCGTCACGACCCTGACCAGCAGGATGTCGCGCGCGGTCTCGGTGCCGAACGAGGTGCGGAACGGCGCCACCAGCGGCATCGAAATCCGGCGCAGCTCAACTCCGGTGATCTTCACGCTTGTCTCCCCAACGTTGCCCTCTGCCATCAAACCGTTCCTAAAGACTGAGCATTTCCCCACCCCCAATTCCTCCCGCACACCGCACCGCCCCTGGCCGTTCCCACCCCACACCCCGACAACCCACACCCGCCACCGGCGACATGGCGTTCTCCTCCGATCTGCCGAGCTGGCACCACGGCCCGCTGTTCCGCGCTGCCTGGGTCGTTTGCTCGCCCAGTTGCCGTCGCTCGCCTGTTCGCCTGGTCGTATCTCCGTGTCGACCCTGAACCACCGCTTGCTCGTGCTTGCGGCGTTCGGGGCGTTCCGTGTTGGCGGTGGGTCAGTGGGTGGCGGCGAAGGGGGAGATGAGGATGCGGGTGGGGGCCTCCTGGCTGAGGTGGACCGACTCCAGGGGGACCGTGACCTCAGGGGTGCGGTAGCGGCCGCCGGAGAAGCGGGCGGCGAGGTAGTCGCGTACGGTCGTGGTCGTCACGTCACCGTCGAGCGAGCTACGCCCATCGCGCCAGATCTCGGCCGAACACGGCCCCCTCTGGGCGGCCAGCACCAGCCCGGCGACCGTGGCGCCGGCCAGCGCGCCGACGTCGCCGCGGGTCCAGCCGTAGTGCCACATCCCGGCCGCCACCACCGGCGCGGCCGGGCAGCAGCCGGGTGCGGTGATCACCACGTCGAGCCCCTGGGACAGCGCTTCGGCGATCTCCTCGGCGCCCCGCGCCACCCGGGAGCCGGTACGCAGCCCCGGCAATTCCGGCACCGGGCGGCCCATCCCGTAAATGAGCTTGATGCCCGTTTCGAGGTGTCCAGGCCCGCTGTCGCGCCATGCGCAGACGACGACATCGAGCGACTCGGCAGACCTCCACGTGCCGATGCGCAGCATGTTCCTTGACTACCCTTTGCCGCCGTCCGTAACCCACCGTTACGGACTTGCGTCCTGGCTTGGCTGCGCGTGGCCGTTCTCGTGCCCGGGTCGGCGGTTGAGTCCCCGCATGGGGAGGCGATGTTCCGACGGGCCGCGCCGCCCTGGGGAGGGCACCCGTACCGATGGCATGGGTGATCGGCAGGCGAGGGGTGTTGGTGTGCTGTCGTCCTGGGGTCGGAGATTTGCCGGGTTTATGGGGTGACCCGCCCGAGTCCTGTGCGTGTGCTTGCCCGGAGCTTTACCAATCCGTGCCTGACGCCATCAATGCACTGTGTGATAGTAATGTGACACTGCGTATCCAAAAGAGGTTCGGGAGATTCTATGGTGGCGTACACACTCTCGATCTTGGCGGCGGTGGGCGTGCTCCTGCTCACCGCCCTGGTATTCAGAAGGGTGACGCGGGCCGGTGAGGACCGCGACCCCAACGGCCCCACCGCCGCTCACGCGGGCGCGATGTTGTCGGCCATGTTCCTGCTGGTGTTCGCCATCGCGATCATCGTGCCGTGGACCACCGCCGACGCCGCCCGCCAGAACACCCACACCGAGAGCCAGGCGGCCATCGACGCCTTCTGGGCGGCCGACTCCCTGCCCGGCGAAGCTCCCCAGCAGGTGCGCACGGCGCTGCGCGAGTACGTCACCTTCGTCGTCAGGGACGAGTGGCCGCTCATGGCCCAAGGCCGGATGGACCCGGTCGGCGCGGCCAGGCTGGACGAGCTGCGCGGCCGGGTCACCGATCTGAAGGTCAGCGGCGAGGTCGAGCAGGACGCCAAGGACAACGTCCTCGACTACCTCGGAGCCATCTCCACCGCCCGCTCCCAGCGCTCGTCCGACGCCGCCGCCGCTCCGCCCGAGGGCCTGCTGTTCCTGACGGTCCTCACCGGCGTGGTGGTCATCATCTTCCCGTTCCTGGCCGGGGCGCGGCCCCGCGGGCTGGCGATCCTGCCGCTGGTGGCCATGGCTGGGCTGCTGGGCTTCGGCACCTACGTCACCTGGGACATCTCCCACGCCTTCGCCGGGCCGCTGGCCGTGAAGCCTGGAGCGTTCCAGGAGGCCCTGCAGGAGTTCGCGCGCGTCGCCGGACGGGTTTGATCGTGGTCGCCCGACTACTCCTCGCCTCCGCGCTGGCCGCAACCCCGGCCACCGCCGGCCTGCCCGCCACCCACCCGGCCGCAGTCGCCCCGGATCCGGTGGTTCCCCAGGCAGTCCTCCCGTCAGCGGTCGCTTTGGATTCGGCAGCCCCTCAGCCGGTCGTCCCGGCGGCGGGTGCTCCGGATTCGGTAGCCCTTCTGGCGGAAATCCCGTCAGAGGCCGCCCCGATTTCGGTGGCCCCCATGGCGGTCGTCCCGTCAGAGGGCGGGCCGGTTGCGGTCGTCCTGCCGGTCGTCCCCTCTGCGGTCGTCCCGATCACGGTCGTTCCCGTCATGGCCGGTCCGGTCGCTGCGGGATCGGTCGTCACCGGCCGGGGTTTCGTCCGCTGGGTCGCCGGTAGCCCGGTCGCCGCCGGTCCGCTGGCCGCCGACCTGGCCGGCCTCCGCGCTTCCCCTGCCCGTCTGACCGCCCTCGGCCTGTCCCGCGCCACCCGCATGAACCCTGTCCAGCCGAGCCCGCCACCGGTGCCGAAGGTGACCGTGCGTCCCCGTCCCCCCGCGCCGCCCAAGGGCGTCACCGCGCGACGCGGGAAGGCGACCGTGCCGAGGGTGGTCACCGAGCGGTCGCCGTCCCCCAAGGTGTCGATCTCGATGCCCGCCGCCAGGCGTCCGGCTTTACCGAAGGTCACACTGCCCCACGTGACGGTGTACCGCGACGGCCTGTGCGCGGGCGGCGTCACGGTGGGGGAGTGCCCACGCACCCGGCCGCGCGCGCCGCAACGGGCTCAGCCTGCCCCGGTCATCCTGCCCACCCCCGAGGTCAGCCTCTCACCCACGCCCACTCCGACCCCCACGCTCACCCCTTCGATCAGGTCGCACGTCAAACGTGCGATGCCACCGGCCCGCCGTGAGAACCCGCTGGGCACTCTCCTGGTCATGGTCGTCGTGGTCACGGCCATCGCTTCGACGGCGGCCGTGGCGTTCGGCGCGCGCCGCTGACCGTTCGTCCGCGTGCGGGCAGATTTATTCGCGTGCGGGCCGCCCTGCCATCTGACACACTGACGCGGCATGAGCGAGGAGGTGCCGCTGACCGGCGGCGGCGTCAACCACGTCGTCAGGATCGGCGAGACGGTACGGCGGCCCGCGGGCCCCTGGACCCCGGCCGTGCACGCCCTGCTCGGCCACCTGGCGGCGCGCGGGTTCGCCGGCGCACCGCGTGGTCACGGGATCGACGGCGACGGGCGGGAGGTCCTCGACTTCGTGCCGGGGGACGTTCCGCACTACCCGGTGCCTGAATGGGCGTGGACGGACGAGGCCCTGGCCGGGGTGGGGGCGCTGCTGCGCGAGTACCACGACGCCACCGCCGATTTCCCGAAAAATCGGGACTACGAGTGGCAGTTTCCGCCGAGAACCCCGGCGGAGGTCATCTGCCATGGGGACGCCGCCACCTACAACTGCGTGTTCCGCGACGGACGCCCCGTCGCCCTCATCGACTTCGACACCGCCCACCCGGGACCGCGCGTCTGGGACCTGTCCTACACCGCCTACCGGTTCGTGCCCCTCACCGACCCCCGGCACGTGAACGTCTTCCCGATCGAGGAGCGGGCGCGACGGCTGCGGGTGTTCGCCGACGCGTACGGGCTCACCGCCCCCGACAGGAGCATCCTGGTCGAGACCGCCCGAGCCCGCCTGGAGCACCTGGTCCGCTACATGCACGAGCAGGCCGCCGCGGGCAACGCGGCCTTCGCGGCCCACGTCGCCGACGGCCACGACCGGCTCTACCGCACGGACATGGAGTACCTGGCCCGCCACCAGGCTGCATTCAGCGAGGCCCTCACTTGCCGAAGCCCGCGGTCAGCCCGCTGAGGAGCTGGCGCCGGCCGACGACGTACAGGATCAGGATCGGCAGCGTGGTCAGCACGACGGAGGCGAGCACCGCCGGCACGTTGATGCTGTACTGCCCCTGGAACGTCCACAGCGCCAGCGGCAGCGTGCGCTTGTCGGGGCTCTGGGTGAGGATCAGCGGCAGCAGGAACCCGTTCCAGATCGACAGCGCGTTGTAGATCGTCACCGTGACCACGGCGGGCCGGGTCAGCGGGAACGCCAGGCGCCAGAGCGTCGTGTGCTCGCTCGCCCCGTCCATCCGCATGGAGTCGAACAGCTCCTTGGGCACGTCGCGGATGAAGTTCGACAACACCAGCACCGACAGAGGGATCGCGAACGCGATCGACGGCAGGATCAGCGCCAGCAGCGTGTCGTAGAGGTGCAGCCGGATGATGATCAGGTAGATCGGGATGACTGTGGCCTGGAGCGGGATGGCCAGGCCCATGAGGAACAGGGAGTTCGTCCAGCGCAGGAAGCGGCCACCACCCCCACGCACGATGGCGTACGCGGCCATGAAGCTGAACAGCACGGCCGGGACGACGGCGCCGAGTGTGGCGATGACGCTGTTGAGGAAGTACTGGGGGAAGTCGGACTCGATGACGAGCAGGTAGTTGTCGAGGGTCGGCGCGGCGGGCGGGACGAGCGGGTTCTCCGCGTAGTAGTTGCTCTGCGACTTGAAGCTGGTGATGACGATCCAGTAGACCGGCACGACCACGACCGCCAGCCAGATCCAGCCGGCCGTGCCGCCCAGCCAGTTGGGGCGCCTGGTGGTGCGGGCGCGCCGGCCGGAGGGCGGGGGCGCGGCCGTCTGTTTGGCGCCCTTGGTGAGGGTGATGGCCATCGTCGATCAGGCCCCTTCCCGCGCGTCGGAGGTTCCCATGCCGGTCAGGCCCCTTCCATCTGGCTGTGGGCGGCGTCGCGCCCGCCGAGCCGCCGCAGCAGCAGCGCCAGCGCCAGCCCCACCAGCACGAGGATGACCGCGATCGCGCTGGCCGGGCCCATGAGGTTGGCCTGGAAGCCGCGTTTGTACATGTCCAGCGCCAGCACCCGCGTCGCGTCTCCCGGCCCGCCCGCGGTCAGCACGAAGATCAGGTCGAAGAAGGTCAGCGACCCGACCACCATCAGTGTCGACGACGTGATGATCGTGTACTTGAGCTGCGGCAGCGTGATGCTGAAGAACGTCCGCACCCGCCCGGCCCCGTCCAGTTCCGCCGCCTCGTACATCGAGCGCGGGATCTGCCGCACGCCGCCCTGGTAGATCAGCGAGTGGAACGGGATGAACTGCCAGGACACGATGAAGATCACCACGCCGAACGCCAGCCACGGCCGCCCGAGCCAGTCCTGCGTGAGCAGCGAGAACTTCAGCCCGGCGCCGAGCCCGAAGTTCGGGTCGAGCAGCGCCTTGTAGGTGATCGCGATCGCCGCCGAGCTGAGCAGCAGCGGGACGAAGTAGAACACCGACAGGAACGCGCGGTAGCGCTGGTGGCCGGCCAGGAACACCCCCAGGAGGATGCTGGCCGGCGTCTGCACCGCCCACGACAGGGCCATCACCAGGAACGTCACCCAGAGCGCGTGCGGCAGACCCGGGTCGCTCAGGATGGCGCGCCAGCTGTCGAAGCCCGTCAGGTGGATCTCGCCGAGCCCGTCCCAGGAGGTGAAGCTGAGCGCGAGCACCCCGATCAGCGGGATCACGCCGAAGGCGACGAAGCACAACAACGCCGGCACGGCCATCCAGGCGAGCGAACCCGTGCGGGCGGCGGGCGCGCTCACTTGCCGATGACCGCGTTCATGTTCGTGGCGAACTGCTGCGGCGAGATCGACAGTTGGAAGAGTTTGGCGATGTTGTCCAGCAGCACCTCGGCCGCGGTCGGGCTGAGCGCCTGGTCCCACGACTGGGCGAAGGACTTGGCGTTGCTGGCGATGCCGTACACGAACTGCTGCCAGGCCGCGTCCTTGGAACCAGCGAACTGCTGGTCGGCGCCCTTGAGGATGGGTACGGCGCCGATGTTGATCCAGCCCTTGACCTCCTCGGCGTCGAGCACGCCCGTGGTGAAGAACTTCTTGGCGATCTCCTTCTGCGCGTCGCTCGCCTTGGAGGAGATGGACAGGTACTGGCCGGGGTTGCCGACGGTGTTGCTCGGGTCGCCCTTGCCGCCGTCGACTGGCGGGAAGTTCATGAAGCCGAGGTTGCCGCCGGAGACGAAGTCGCCGCCGTCGGTGGACATGGTTCCGTACGTCCACGAGCCGTGCAGCATCATCGCGGCCTTGCCGGTGTACAGCAGCGCCAGGTCGGCGTTGGAGTCGGCGGTGATGGAGGAGAAGCCCTTGATGAACCCGTTCGCCTTGATCAGGTCCTGCATCTTGGTCAGGGCGTCGATGGCGGTCGGGTTGGACCAGGCGTCCTTCTCGGCGTCGAAGACGGCCTGGAACACCTCGGGGCCGCTGATGCGGTCGAACAGGAACTCCAGCCACATCATGTTCGTCCAGCGGGACTGGCCGCCGAGCGAGAACGGCGCGATGCCCTTGGCGTTGAACTTGGGCACCAGGTCCATGATGTCGCCCCACGACTGCGGAGGCTGGGCGCCGATCTGCTCGAAAGCCTTCTTGTTGTAGAAGAGGATGATCGGCTGGACCGTCTCGCACGGCATCGCGTAGATCTTGCCGTCGATGGTCGCCGCCCCGAACGACGACGGGAACAGCCGGTCCTTGACGGCGGCGTTCTGGGAGAACCACGGAGTGAGGTCCTCGACCTGGCCGGCCTGCACGTAGCTGCGCAGCGTGCCGCCGCCCCAGCCCCAGATGAGGGTGGGCGCCTGGCCTGCCCCGATCGCCGTCTTGATCTTCGTCTTGTACGCGTCGTTCTGGAACGTGGTGCCGGTGATCTGGCCGTTCGGATTGGCCTTGTTGAACCGCTCGACGGCACCCGTGCGCACGCTCTCCTGCGGCATGCCGGACAGGTACCAGTAGGTAGCGCCGGAGCCGCCGCTTGCGCCGGTGGCGCCGGCGCCGGGTCTGGTCGGGCCCGAGCTGCCGCAGGCGGCCAGGGCGGCGCCGAGGGGCACGCCCATGGAGAGGCTGAGGAAGGTGCGGCGAGAGGTGTTCCTGGACTCCACGCTGATCTCCGTACTCGAACGCCGTGGGGGCGGCTGTTGATCATGGGATGCGGTGGCCGGCGGTCGTGCGTCGGAGGGGCCCGACGCCTACTCGTGCACTCCTCCTTGAGTCAGGTTCTCGAAACATTTTCGACATGACCGCGGGGGACGCCAATTTAGATTTCGGTACCTGAGGTGTCAAGGCCCATAGCTGGCCGAGCCCGTTTGGGGTACGCTCGCGCGCACCGCTGGCCGACTGTCCGCCGATGAGGAGGCGCTTGCGCGGGCCATCCGATGTCTCCGAAACATTTCGAAACATGACCGCAGAACGGCACCGCCGAAGGAGCACACCAGATGACGGCTCCAGACCGCACCCCTGCAGCGGGCAGGGCCATGAGCCCGTGGTGGGACCCCGCGCTGCCCGTGGCCGACCGGGTCGAGGCGCTCCTCACGGAGCTGACCCTGGAGGAGAAGGTCGGACAGCTCGTCGGCCGCGACGTGCGCGGACAGGACCGTTCGGGCTTCCCCGCCGCCGTGGCCGCGGCCCGCGAGGCGGACGTGTCGGCCGACGCGCGCTTCCTCGTGCACGCCGGCCGCACCGCCTTCACCGGACGTGATCTGAGGCGCATCGTGGAGCCGGGGGCCGTCGAGGTGCTCGTCGGAACGTCGGCCACCGACCTGCCGTGCCGCGGCACCGTAAGCTTGTATGGCTCCACCCGTTTCGTCGGCCACGACCGGCGGCTCAGCACGCCTGTAGACGTTCGGCAGGAGGGAAGCGATGCCGTCCAGGTCTAGACGCGCCACGCTGGCCACCGTCGCCGCCTCGGCCGGCGTGTCGATCGCGACCGTCTCCAAGGTGCTCAACGGCCGCAGCGACGTCGCGCCGCAGACCCGTACCCTGGTGCAGTCGCTGCTGCGCCAGCACGACTACGTGGCGCCTTCGCCCCGCCGGGGAGAGAGCATCCCGCCGTGCACGGTCGAGGTGCAGTTCGACGACGACTTCAACGCCTACTCCACCGAGATCATCCAGGGCCTGGTCACGGCCGGGGCCGAGCTCGGCGTGGGCGTCGTCGTCAGCATCAGGAAGCAGGTCCCCCGCTCCACCGCGTGGGCGCGCGACCTCGTCGCCGCCGGACGCCGGGCGCTCATCGCCGTCACCTGCGGCCAGCTCACCACCCGTCAGCTCACCGCGTTGTCCCGCGCCCGCCTGCCGCTGGTCGTCATCGACCCGCTCAACCTGCCGCACGCCGACGTGACCAGCGTCGGCTCCACCAACTTCGCCGGCGGGCTGGCCGCCACCCAGCACCTGCTCGCCCTCGGTCACCGGCGCATCGCCTACATCGGCGGCCCGGCCACCGCGGCCTGCAACCAGGCGCGCCTGCACGGCTACCGCGCCGCCATGGAGGCCGAGGGCGTGCCCGTTCCGCCTGGTTACACGCGCTCCGGGCACTTCCGCTACCAGGACGGCCTCGACAACGGCACCGCCGTGCTCGACCTGCCGGAGCCGCCGACGGCGATCTTCGTCGGCTGCGACGAGACGGCGCTCGGCGTCATGGAGGCCGCCCGGGCCCGGGGGCTGCGCATCCCCGGCGACCTCAGCATCGTGGGCTTCGACGACACCCAGGTCGCCCAGATCGCCTCACCCCAGCTCACCACCGTCCGGCAGCCGCTGCGGGAGATGGGCGGGGTGGCCCTGCGCACGGCGTTGCGGCTGGCGGCCGGAGAGAAGATCGACTCCCATCACGTCGAACTGGCCACGGAACTGGTGGTCCGCGGCTCAACGGCCCCGGTTCCCGGTTCGGCCTGACCCGGGAATCGCGTATCGGGGCGGGTCAGTGTTCGGCGACGCCGAAGGCGGTCCAGCCCAGGTCGGGGAATCCGGCCGCCGTGGCCGCCGCGGCCGAGGCCGCGTTCGAGGCCGTGTGCAGGTAGGTCGGCACCGCCCCTTCGTCCAGCACCCGCCGGGCCGCCTGCGCCACCAGCCGCCTGGCCAGCCCACGCCCGCGCGCCTCGACGGCGGTGACCACCGACAGTTCGTGCCCGTGCTCGTCGTGCCGCTTGACCCCCACGCCCGCCAGGTGCCGCCCGGTCTCGGCGTCGACCGCGACCAGGACCTCACCGCCGAAGGGCCGCAGCCAGCCGGGGACGTCGGGGGCGGTCGCGGGCCGCCACACCCCGGCGTCCCGCAGCGGCGCGGGCCGGGTCGTCCAGCGGTAGACGGCCTCGAACCAGTCGCGTTCGGGATATCCGATCAGCACCGGCACCTCGCCGAGCGTACGGGCGGCGGCCACCCGGGCCTGGTGCTCGGGCGGCACCGACAGGACCGCTCCATCGGGCCCGCCCACGCCGAGCGCGGGATGGACGCGGCCGTCCCAGCCGGGGGTGGTGCGCCGTCGCGAGCCCGTCACGTGAAGCTTGCTCCGGGGCGGCCAGACGCCCAGCCACGCGCGAAGATGATCTTCAATCGACACGACCCTACTATAGGGAGTAGTAAAGATACCGATTTCCGCCGGGGGGTGGTTACTCGGGCGAAGGGGCTCGACACGTGGCGTGATCGTCGGTTAGCGTCCTGACATAAGGATCTTTATCCTGTCTGGAGGGCCCCATTATGGAAGTTCCCGGCTACACGGAGATCCGGGAACTCGGACACGGCGGCACAGGCAGGGTGATGCTCGCCGTACGGGACTCCGACGGGCTGGCCGTCGCGATCAAGCACTTATCCGAGCCGCTGCGCGAGGACGCCGAATTCGTCGCGAGGTTCCGCGCGGAGGCGCTGGTCATCCGGGAGATCGACAGCCCCCACACCGCCCGCCTCCTGGACTACGTCGAAGCCGACGACGACGCGGTCATCGTGATGGAACTCGTCGACGGCGTCACGCTGCGGCGGCTGCTCGACCACGAGGGCGCGACCGGCGCGGAAGCCGCGCTCACCCTGCTGAAGGGGGCGCTGCTCGGGCTGGCCGAGGCCCACCGGCACGGGGTCGTCCACCGCGACTTCAAACCGGAGAACGTCATCGTCACCCAGGACGGCGACAGCAAGCTCGTCGACTTCGGCGTGGCGGCCCACGTCGGGGAGAGCGGCTCGCTCGCGGGTACCCCCACGTACATGGCGCCCGAGCAGTGGCAGGACGCCCCGGCCGGGCCGGCGACCGACGTGTACGCCGCGACGCTGGTGTTCTTCGAATGCCTGACCGGCCACCGGGCCTTCCACGCGGGCAACGCGGCCGCCCTCGCCTTCCAGCACCAGCACCAGGCGCCTCCCCTGGAGGACGTCGAAGAGCCGCTGCGCCCGCTGGTCGAGCACGGCCTGGCCAAGGACCCCGCCGAGCGGCCGGAGTCGGCCGAGGCGTTCCTGACCGAGCTGGAGACGACGGCGCAGGCCGCGTACGGGGACGACTGGGAGCTGCGCGGACGTGCCGGGCTCGGGATTTTGACCGTACCGCTCGCCGCGTTGCTGCCCAGGCCGCAACCGGCCGCCGACGGCGGCACCACGAGCCTGTTCCAGAGCACGCTGACGCCGATGACCAAGTTCGCGGTGACGGGCGGGCTGGTGCTGACGACCGCGGCGGCGGTGGTGTCGGCTTTCGTGATCTGGAACGATTCACCGGACCCGGGCAGGGGCGAGGCCCTGCCGCCTCCCACGTCCGTCTCGACGTCCCCCGCCGCTCCCGTCTCGCCGACGTCCCCCGCCGTCTCCCCGCCGACCTCCCCGTCGACCTCCGCCGTCCCGACGCCGGAGGAGTCGATCGCGGAGACGCCGCCCGTCACGCACGTCGGCGATCCCTCAACGGCCGGGCGTATCCCGCCCCCGGACGAACCGCCCCGGGTCACCGCCCCTCCGACCAGGGGCGGCCCGGTCACCCGGGAGCCGACGCGTTCCACCCAGCCCACCTCCCGGCCGACGCGTAGCTCGCCCGCCACGAGCGAGCCGCCGCCGACGCAACCGCCTCCGGACACCGACCCGCCCCGCACCCCGCCGCCCGCGCCCGACCCCACCACACGCGTGCCCGACCCCGAGCCGGACCCCGGCACGCCGCCCCCGGCCAGGGAGCGGGAGCCACTCATCTCCGTGTCGGTCAGCATCTCGCTCGACGTGCCGCTGCTGCGCGGCCGGGGCGAGGGCCTCCTGGACGCCGACATCGGACTCGGTCTCGGCACGAGCCTGCTCGGCCTGGTGGCGGTGCCCGGCTCGGTGCTGCTCGGGCGGCAGATGGTGGTGCGGAGGGTACGGCGCTCCCGCGAACCGCTCAAGCGGCCCGACGCGGACAATCCGGACTGATATCGAAAAGTCGTAAGTTGCGCACCGGGTGTGTGGATCCTCTACTATCTGCCTTCGGATAGAGGGCGCCTCCCCGGGCTGAATGCTTGCTGACCGGAACCTGCCCTGCGGCTCGGGGTAAGGAGAAGAGTGCCGGTTCCGTCCGTGCCAGTCCGTACGCTGTTCGCCCTCACCGCGGTGTTCGTCATCGCGAGTCCGGGATCCGCGGTGCAGGCCGCGCCCAAGCCCACGGTCAAGCAGTTGAAGAAGGAACTGGCCGCGCTCCAGAAGGAGTCGGACAAACTCATCGCCGACTACTACAGCAGCAGACTCGCCCACCAGAAGGCCGAAAAAGCGGAAAAATCCGCTCGCGAGACGCTGTCCGCCTCCCAAGAGGTCTTCGACCGCGAGTCCGCCAACCTCAGGACCATGGCCGTCACCCAGTACACCAGCGGCCAGCCCGACCAGCTCGTCCTGCTCACCGGCAACCACGACCCGGCCACCCTGCTCAGCAAGATGGCGCTCAACCAGCACCTCATCGACCTGCAGCAGGCCAGGCTACGCGGCTTCGGCCAGGTCAGGGACGATCACCAGCGGGCCAAGGACGAGGCCACCGCCCGCGCGGACGAACTCGGCCGGACGCTGAAGGACCAGGACGAGCGCAGGGGGAAAGCCGAAAAGCAGATCGAGAAGATCAAGGACAAGATCGACCTGCTGCACACGGCGCCGGGGGCGCGTTCCGACGGCACGTGGGTGCCGCAGCTCCCGCAGGGCTCCGACAACATCACGCCCCGGATGGCCCTGGTCAAGAAGCTCCTTCAGGAGCGTTTCGACGTGCCGTTCGGGATTGGGTGTTATCGGTCCATCCAGGACGGTGGCGAGCATCCGCTGGGACGCGCCTGCGACTTCATGCTCAGCCGGGGCGGTGCGATGCCCGGGGGAGAGGAGCTCCGGCGCGGCGAGGAGATCGCCAACTGGGCGATCAAGAACGGCAAGCGGCTGGGGATCATGTACATCATCTACCGGCAGCGCATCTGGCACATCAGGACCGGAGGCTGGCGCACCATGTCCGACCGCGGCGGCACCACCGCCAACCACTACGACCACCCGCACATCTCGGTCTTCTGACCAGGCCCCGGGTCAGGTTCTGGCCAGGGCGGCCAGCAGGCGGTCCTCCGTGACCTCGGGCCCCTTGAGCTGCTCGGTGATGGCCCCGTCCCGCAGCACCACCACGCTGTCGCAGTTCTCGACCAGCTCCCCGACGTCCGAGGAGATCAGCAGGATCGCCAGCCCGTCGACCGCCAGCTCGTCGAGCAGCGCCTGCATCTCCAGCTTCGTCGCCACGTCCACCCCACGGGTGGGCTCGTCCAGCAGCAGCACCTTGGGATGCATCGCCAGCCACCGAGCCAGCAGCACCTTCTGCTGGTTCCCGCCGGAAAGCTCCCCCGCGGGCTGCCGGGGTGAGACGGCCTTGATGCCGAGCCGCTTCATGAAGGTCGCCACGATGCTGTCCACCCGGGCGTCCGAGACGATCCCCGCCCGTGACAGCCGCGGCAGGGCGGCCAGCGCGATGTTGTCGCGTACCGACAGGGTGGGGACGATGCCCTCGGTCCTGCGGTTCTCCGGCACGAGCCCGACCCCGGCCCGGATGGCGCTCCTGATCGACCACTTGCGGCTGGCCGCGCCCGCCACCGTCACCTGCCCCGCGTCCACGGGCAGCACCCCCGCGATGGCGCGGGCGGTCTCGCTGCGGCCCGCTCCGAGCAGCCCGCCCAGGCCGATCACCTCTCCGGCCCGCATGGCCAGCGACACCCCGTCGAGCACGTGGTGCCGGGTGAGGCCCTTGGCCTCCAGGACGGGCAGGTCGGCGCTTTCGTCGGCGGACCCGGCGGACAGCGGGGGCTCCACCGGGTGGAACGGCCGTCCGAGCATGAGGGAGACCAGCCGCAGCCGGTCGAGCCCCGCCAGCGGCCCCGTGTGCACGACCCGGCCCTCGCGCAGCACCGTGACCCGGTCGCAGATCCCGTACAGCTCCTCCAGCCGGTGGCTGACGTAGATGACGGAACGGCCCTGCTCCCGCAGCCGGGTGACGGCCCCGAACAGCGTCTCCAGCTCGGTGTGCTCCAGCGCCGAGCTGGGCTCGTCCATGATGACCAGGCGCGCGTCCGCCGAGGCGGCCCTGGCCAGGGCGACGAGCTGGCGCGCGCCCTCGCCCAGCGACCCGAGCGGGCGGCGCACGTCCACCCGGAGTCCGTAGGCGGCCAGCGTCTCCTGCGCGCGGGCGTGCACGGCCGCCGAGTCGATCAGCCCGAACCGCCCCCGGGGTTCCCTGCCGAGCAGCAGGTTGCGGGCGACGCTCATGGTCGGGACGAGGTTCGTCTCCTGATGGATCGTGGCGATTCCCGCCCGTTCGGCGTCGGCCGGTGAGGCGAACCTGATCGGCTCCCGCTCCAGGCGCAGCTCGCCCGCGTCCGGCTGGAGGACGCCCGACAGCACCTTGACCAGCGTCGACTTGCCCGCTGCGTTGCCGCCGACCAGCGCGTGCACCTCACCGGCGCGCACGGACAGGGTGACGTGGTCGAGGGCGGTGACACCCTGGAACGACTTGAGAACGCCGGCCACCTGCAGCACTGTTGCCTCCAGCCCCGATGGTGGTCGAGAAAGGAAACATTCCAGTAACGGGTTTGTCACATTCGATCAGAACGGGGCGACGTGCAGGCGCACGCCACGGGCGCTCAGCTCGTCGAGCACGTCGCGGGGCGCGCCGTCGTCGGTGACGAGGTGGTCGATCCGGTCGGGCGCCACCGTCTGCACCATCGTGTCGACGCCGACCTTGGTGTGGTCGGCCAGCACCACGACCTCTTCCGCGGCGGCGGCCAGGGCGCGGTCGACCCCCGCCACCTGCATGTTGGGCGTGGACAGGCCGCGCTCGGCGGTCAGGCCGTTGCCCGAGATGAACGCCCTGCGCACCCGCAGCCCCGCCAGCGAGTGCTCGGCCGCGCTGCCCACCAGCGCCAGGATCGAGCCGCGCAGCGTGCCGCCGGTCAGCATCACCTCGACCCTGGCCGAGCCGGCCAGGGCCTGCGCGACCAGCAGCGAGTTGGTCACCACGGCCAGCTCGGAGTGCCTGGTCAGGCGGCGGGCGAACTCGTGGGTGGTGGTGCCGGGGCCGACGACGATCGCGTCGCCGTCCTCGACCAGGGCGGCGGCCAGGTCGGCGATGGCGGCCTTCTCCGCGGACTCGACCGAGAGCTTGTGGGCGTAGCCGGCCTCGCGCGACAACTCGCCGGGCAGCGTGGCGCCGCCGTGATGGCGGTTGAGCAGGCCCTCGGACTCGAGGGCTCGCAGGTCGCGGCGGACGGTGACCTCGGAGGAGTGCACCGCCTGGGCCAGCTCGCGCAGCGACACGGCGCCGTTGGCACGCACCAACTCCAGGATGCGCTGCCGGCGTTCCGCGGCGAACACGGGCCTGCGTCCGTCGCTCTGCGTGTCGCTCACGTCCCGATCATAGTGGACAGGTCAAGAAGAGTTCACCTCTGACCGAACGAGAACGAATCTGATCGGAAATCTTGACCGCCTCGGTTCGCCGGTGCTTACTTGAGAGCGTGTCAGGGTCAAAAGCTGTCGGAATCTGATCAGCACCTGATCGGCGCCCTTCGAAAGGACCCCCCGTGCGTAAGCGCCTCGCGTTGCTGCTGGCCGTACTGATGTCCGTGTTATGGCAGACGCCGTCGCCCGTCTCCGCCTCCGCCTCCGCCGCCGCCTCAGCCGAGCGGCACGGGCTGCGCGGCGACTACTACCTCGCCTCGGCGGCGGGCAAGTTCGACTTCGCCGAGCTGAAAGCCACCGTCATCGACCCCAACCTGGAGCTGTCCGATCTCAACCCGACGTTCAAGCTGCTGACCGGCAGGGAGGACGACGTCACCGTACGGTGGACGGGCCAGATCCAGCCCAGGTACTCCGAGACGTACACCTTCACCATCGTCGGCGACAACGGCTTCCGCCTCTGGGTGGACGGCAAGCCGATCATCGACCACTGGGTGGACGACTGGGACATCGAGCAGACCGGCACCCCGATCGCCCTCGAAGCGGGCAGGAAGTACGACATCAAGGTCGAGTACTTCGAGCACTACGGCGGCGCGAACCTGCGGCTGCGCTGGCAGAGCCCGAGCCAGCCCAAGGAGATCGTGCCCGTGGAGGCGTTCACGCTGCCCGAGGGGTTCGACCCGCCGGGGCCGGCCGACGCGGCGGTGAACACGGCCGGTGAGGTGGTGACGCTGACGTTCGGCAAGCCGCTGAGCGCGCTGCCCGCGGGCACGGCCGACAAACTCATCGTCACGGTCGCGGGGACCAAATGGCCCGCAAGCTCAGCAGTCCTGAAAAATCAGCAAACAGTCGAGCTCAAGCTGAAATATCAGATCCCGGCCAAGGCCGGCACCACCCTCCGCGCCGCCTACGACGGCACCGGCGGCCTCGCCTACGCCGACGGCACCCCGCTGGAGGCCTTCCCGTACGCGTTCGTGGTCAACAACTCGGCCTACATCCTGCGGACGAAGTTCGCCGCCGACGTCAACCCGGCCAAGCCGCTGCCCGAGTACCCCAGGCCCCAGCTCGTCCGCGACCGCTGGCAGAGCCTCAACGGCGTGTGGCAGTTCGCCCCCGCCAAGCAGGGCGAGGCCGCGCCCATCGGCCGTGACCTGGCCGAACGCATCGTCGTGCCCTACCCCGTCGAGTCGCAGTTGTCCGGCATCGGCCGGCACGAGGAGCGCATGTGGTACCGCAGGACGTTCGAGGTGCCGCGCTCCTGGCAGGGTGAGCGCCTGTTGCTGAACCTGGACGCCGTGGACTGGGAGTCCGTGATCTACGTCAACGGCAGGCAGGTCGCGACCCACAAGGGCGGCTACGACCGGATCAGCGTGGACGTGACCGACGCGCTCAAGCGCACCGGCCGGCAGGAACTCGTCGTCGGCGTCGCCGACCCCAGCGACAAGGGCGCCCAGCCGGTCGGCAAGCAGCGCCTGACCCCGGGCAGCATCTGGTACACCACCAACTCGGGCATCTGGCAGAGCGTCTGGATCGAGCCGGTGCCCAAGGAGCGCGTCGAGCGCGTCGACACCGTCCCCGACGTCAAGGGCCAGGCGTTGAAGGTGACCGTGCACGGCACCGGCGGCAGGGCCACGGTCGTGGCCAAGGACGGCCGCCGCGTGGTCGGCAAGGTCACCGGACAGGTCGGCCAGGAGCTCAGACTGCCCGTGCCGAACCCCAAGCTGTGGTCGCCCGAGCGGCCCTTCCTCTACGACCTGACCGTCCAGGTCGAACAGGAGGAGGTGGAGTCGTACTTCGGGATGCGCTCCATCGAGGTGGCGGGCAACAGGATGCTGCTCAACGGGCAGCCCGTCTTCCAGATCGGGCCGCTCGACCAGGGCTTCTGGCCCGACGGCATCTATACCGCCCCCACGGACAAGGCCCTGCGCTACGACCTGGAGCAGACCAAGGCCCTCGGCTTCAACGCCGTGCGCAAGCACGTCAAGGTCGAGCCCGACCGCTGGTACTACCACGCCGACAAGCTCGGCCTGCTCGTCTGGCAGGACATGCCCTCCACCGTCCGCACCACCGACAGGCCGCAGTTCGAGGCCGAGCTGCGCGAACTGGTCGACCAGCACCGGAGCAACCCGTCGGTGATCATGTGGGTGCCGTTCAACGAGGGCTGGGGCCAGTACGACCAGGCGCGCATCGCCGACCTGGTCAAGGGCTGGGACCCCTCCCGCCTGGTGAACAACATGAGCGGCGTCAACTGCTGCGGCGCCGTGGACGGCGGAAACGGCGACGTCAAGGACTTCCACATCTACCCGGGCCCCGGCAACCCCGGCAAACCCTCGGGAACGCGGGCGAACGTGCTCGGTGAGTACGGCGGGCTGGGCCTGCCGCTGATCGGCCACACCTGGTCGGGCGGCGGCTGGGGCTACGCGGTCGAACCCGACCCCGAGGCCCTGACCACCCGCTACGTCGGCATGAACGCGCAACTGGCCCGGCTGCACGCCTGTGAGCAGCTCAGCGCCGCCATCTACACCCAGACGACCGACGTCGAGACCGAACTGAACGGCCTCATGACCTACGACAGGGCCGTCACCAAGCCCGACGTCAAGCGCGTACACGACGCGAACAAGGCGCTGACGACGGCGATCAACCCGCCCTGCGCCTGACGACCGCCCCCCGGGGGCTGAACGACCGCGAACGCCCGGGCCTCATCGACGCACGTGGTCCGGGCTTCGCACCTGATACGAAGGGAACCGCCATGACCCCCCACATCCGGACAGCGGCATTGGCGCTGGCCGTTGCCCTCACCGCCTCGGCCTGCGCCAAGGCGGAGGAGCCGCAGAGCGCGCCCGCCGCCGCCAGCACCGCCGGGCAGCAGGTCGTGCAGTCGCCCTCGGGCTCGGCCGGGCCGACGTGCACCCTGCAGCAGTTCGGCGGCACGACGTTCGACCTCAAGACGGCCACGGTCGGCTTCTCGCAGTCGGAGAAGGAGGCCAACCCGTTCCGCATCGCCGAAACCAAGTCGATCAAGGACGAGGCGGCCAAGCTCGGCATCACGAACCTCAAGGTCACCAACGCCCAGTCGCAGTTCTCCAAGCAGATCACCGACGTCCAGCAGCTCATCGCCCAGGGCGTGCGGCTCCTGGTCATCGCCCCGCTCAACTCCGACGGCTGGGAACCGGTCCTCCAGCAGGCCGCCGCCAAGAAGATCCCCATCATCACCGTCGACCGCAAGATCAACGCCAAGGCGTGCAGCGACTACCTGACCTTCATCGGCTCCGACTTCTACGAGCAGGGCAAGCGCGCCGCCGACCGCATGATCGACGCCCTGGCAGGCAAGGGCAAGGTCGCCATCCTCCTCGGCGCCCCCGGCAACAACGTCACCACCGAGCGCACGAACGGCTTCAAGGACCGCGTCAAGGACAAGGCCCCCGAGATCACGATCTCGTTCGAGCAGACCGGCGAGTTCGCCCGCGAGAAGGGCCAGCAGGTCACCGAGCAGCTCATCCAGTCCAACCCCGACATCAACGGCATCTACGCCGAGAACGACGAGATGGCGCTCGGCGCGGTCACCGCGCTCAAGGGCGCAGGCAAGGAGCCCGGCGACATCAAGATCGTGTCGGTGGACGGCACCCGCAGCGCCGTCCAGGGCATCGCCGACGGCTGGCTGCACGCCGTCATCGAGTCCAACCCGCGCTTCGGCCCCCTGGCCTTCGAGACCGCCCAGAAGTTCCTCGACGGCACGCCGATCCCCGACAAGGTCGTCATCTCCGACCGCGACTACGACACCAGCAACGCCAAGGACTCCCTCGGTGAGGCGTACTGACTTGGAACCGGTACTCGAGGCTCGGGGGATCAGCAAGCGCTTCCCCGGCGTCCTCGCCCTCGACGGCGTGTCCCTCGCCCTGCGGCCGGGCGAGGTGCACGCGCTCGTCGGCGAGAACGGCGCAGGCAAGTCGACGTTGATCAAGGTCTTCACCGGCGTGTACCGGCCGGACGGCGGCGAGCTGCGCTATCAGGGCGGCGCCGCCGCGTTCGGCACCCCCATGGACGCGCAGCGCGCCGGCATCTCCACCATCTACCAGGAGGTCAACCTCGTCCCGATGATGAGCGTGGCCCGCAACCTGCTGCTCGGCCGCGAGCCGCGCGGCCGGCTGGGGGTGATCGACACCGCCGCCATGTACGGCCAGGCCGAACGCGTCCTGGCCGGCTACGGCGTCCGGACCGACGTCCGCCGGCCGCTGCGCACGCTCGGCGTGGGCGCCCAGCAGATGGTCGCCCTGGCCAGGGCCGTCTCCGTGGACGCGCGGGTGGTCATCATGGACGAGCCCACGTCCTCGCTGGAACCGCGCGAGGTCGAGACGCTGTTCGGCGTGATCAGACGGCTGCGCGACACCGGGATCGCCGTCATGTACGTCAGCCACCGGCTCGACGAGCTGTACCGGGTGTGCGACCAGGTGAGCGTGCTGCGGGACGGCCGCCTCGCCCACACGGGGCCGCTGGCCGACCTGGAACGGCTCACCCTCATCTCCCTCATGCTCGGCCGCGACCTGAACGACGTCCGCACCCAGGGCCTGACCCGCTTCTCCCGCCACCGCCCGAACCCCAGCGGGACGGTGGATGCGGGTGACGGGGGGCGGGTACCGGTGGTCGAGGCGCGGGAGTTGATGCGGCGGCACGTCCTGGACGGCGTGAACGTCTGCGTCGAGCCCGGCGAAGTCGTCGGCCTGGGCGGCCTGCTGGGCGCCGGGCGCAGCGAGACGGCCAAGGCCATCGTCGGCGCGTTGCCGCTGGACGGCGGGCAGGTGCTGGTGGCCGGGCTGCCGCTGCGGCGGGGATCCACCAAGGCGGCGATCAGGGCGGGCGTCAGCCTGCTGCCCGAGGACCGCAAGGCGGAGGGCATCATCCCGACCCTGTCGGTCCGCGAGAACATCGCGCTGGCCGCCCTGCCCAGCCTCGGCCGGGCGGGCGTGGTGTCGGAGGCGAAGATCGACCGGGTGGTCGAGATCTTCATGCGGAGGCTGAGGATCAAGGCCGCCTCGCCGCACCAGCTCGTCTCCGAGCTGTCCGGCGGCAACCAGCAGAAGGTGCTGCTGGCCCGCTGGCTGGCCGTGCGCCCGAAGGCGCTGCTGCTCGACGAGCCCACCCGGGGCATCGACGTCGGCGCCAAGGCCGAGGTGCAGGCGCTGATCGACGAACTGGCCGAAGAGGGGCTGGGCGTGCTGCTGATCTCCTCCGACCTGGAGGAACTCGTCGAGGGCGCCGACAGGATCCTCGTGCTGCGCGAGGGCGCGGTCGTCGGGGAAC
The DNA here is from genome assembly GCF_042650645.1 of Nonomuraea purpurea. NCBI lineage: Bacteria > Bacillati > Actinomycetota > Actinomycetes > Streptosporangiales > Streptosporangiaceae > Nonomuraea > Nonomuraea purpurea. The sequence continues at coordinate 379,980 of NZ_JBHSBI010000003.1, read as the reverse complement.
TGTCGGGCGACGAGGTGACCGAGGAGAGGATCATGGCGACGATCGCGGAGCAGTCCGATGGCTGAGCTCACCTCACAGGGACGCCCCACACTCCTCAAGCCGAGGGTGTTCGCCTGGGTGCAGGACTACGGCGTGTACGCGGCCGTGCTGGCGCTGCTGCTGTTCAACGTGCTGTTCACCCCGCACTTCCTGGACGCCTCGAACTTCCGCACCCAGCTCGTCCAGGTCACCCCGATCGTGATCGTCTCGCTCGGGATGGCGCTGGTGATCGGCACCCAGGGCATCGACCTGTCGGTCGGCTCGGTGATGGCGCTGGCGGCGGCGCTGGTGGTGCTCTACCTCGGGTACGGCTGGCTGCCCGCGCTGGTCGTCGCCGTCGTCGGCGGGGCCGTGGTCGGGGCGGCCGGGGGAGCGCTGGTGGCCTACGTCGGCGTCCAGCCCATCGTGGCCACATTGGCGCTGCTGGTCGGCGTGCGCGGCCTGGCCAACGTCCTGGTCCCGCAGCTCGTCGAATTCCGCAACCCCGACCTGATCGCGCTGGGCAGCAGCTCGGTGGCCGGGATCCCGGTCATCGTGCTCATCGCGGCGGCACTGACGGTGGTGGTGCTGTTCGTGGTGCGGCGGACCACGTTCGGGCGGCAGGTCGTGGCGATCGGCGGCAACCGGTCGGCGAGCGAGCTGTCCGGCCTGCCCGTCAAACGCGTCCTCATGACCGTGTACGTGATCTCCGGCCTCCTCGCCGCGCTGGCCGGCGTGCTGGCCACGGCCCGGCTGCAGGCCAGCGACCCGACCTCCCTCGGCCTGTTCATCGAACTGTCGGCGATCACCGCCGTCGTCGTCGGCGGCACCCCGCTGACCGGCGGACGGATCCGGGTGCTCAGCACCGTCATGGGCGCGCTGCTCATGCAACTGCTCGCGGCCACGCTGATCAAGCACAACCTGCCGCAGTCGTGGACCCAGATGGTCCAGGCGGTCATCATCCTGGCCGCCGTCTACGCCACCAGGGAGCGTCGTTGAACAGGGAACAGGTCAGTCGGGTGCTCCAGCAGCACGGCGCCCTCATGGTGCTGGGCGCGCTGGTGGTCGTGGGCAGCCTGGCCTTCGACTCCTTCGCCACGCCGGGGAACGCGGCCAGCGTCGTGGTGTCGTCGTCATTTTTGGCGATCATCGCGATCGGGATGACCTTCGTCATCATCAGCGGCGGCATCGACCTGTCAGTGGGCTCGCTGTTCGTGCTGGGCGGCGTGCTGGCGGCCTACGGCTCGCAGTACGGGACGCCGGCCGCGCTGCTGCTGCCCCTGGCGGTGTGCGGGGTGGTCGGACTGCTCCAGGGGCTGGTGATCGCGCGCACGGGCATGGCGCCGTTCATCGTCACCCTGGCCGGACTGCTCGGCGTCCGCGGGCTGATGCTGGCGATCTCGGACGAGGGCGCCACCACCTACCTCGTCGAGGACCCCGCCTTCGCCGCGCTCGGCCAGGGCGAGGTGCTCGGCCTGTCCTACCCCGTGTACATCACCGCCGCCCTGGCCCTGGCCGCGATGGTGCTGCTGCAGCGCACCGGCTTCGGCCAGAACGTCTACGCCGTCGGCGGGAACGAGCAGGCCGCCGCGCTCATGGGGGTGCCGGTCAACCGTACGAAGGTGCAGGTGTACGTCCTGTCGGGCCTCCTGGCGGGCCTGGCCGGAGCGCTGAACGCCGCCCGGCTGTCGTCCGGGGTGACGATCCTGGGCATCGGACTGGAACTCGACGCGATCGCCGCCGTCGTGATCGGCGGCACCCTGCTGACCGGGGGAGCGGGGGGCATCACCGGCACCGTGGCCGGGGTACTGCTGCTCGGCGTCATCCAGAGCCTGATCAACCAGGTGGGGAACCTGACGTCGGCGTTCCAGCAGGTGGTCAGCGGGGCGTTCCTGGCGTTCGTGGTCGTGGCCCAGCGGCTGCTCAGCAAGGCCCAGCGACTCACCTGACTCCTAGCGCACCCGCCCGCGCGGCTTGAGCCGGGTTCCCGGCAGGACGGGCGCGGGGAGCGGCGCCCCGTCGAACCCCTCGACGGCGCCGAACCCCTCGCCCTCCATCCAGTCCTTGCGGTACGCGGCGATCTCCTCATGGGAGCGGCCCACGAAGTTCCACCACATGACGATCTCCTCGCCGAACGGCTCACCGCCGATCAGCAGCACCCGCCCGCGCCCCGACAGCCGCAGCCCGCCGGACCCCGGCGGCAGGTACACCAGCGGGCCCGCCTCCACCTCCGCCACGATGCCTTCGAGCAGCAGCAGCCCGTGCTCGAAGGCGGGGTCGAGCGGCAGCTCGCACGTCCCGTCCACCATGACCTCCGCGCCGACGAGCGGGGTGTGGGTGGTGGCGGGCGAGGTCACCCCGCCGAGCGAGCCCATGACGACGCTCGCCTCGAAACCGGGCCCCGGCAACACCGGCAGGGACGGGTGGTGTTCGAAGGCGGGCGCGGTGTGACGCTGTTCGGCGGGCAGCGCGACCCAGAGCTGCACCCCGTGGAGCACCGTGTCGGGCGACTCCTCGGAGTGCGAGATGCCGCGGCCCGCCGTCATCAGGTTCAGTTGCCCCGGGCGTACCCGCTGCAGGGTGCCCAGACTGTCGCGGTGCAGCACCTCGCCCGCGACCAGCCAGCTCACCGTCTGCAGGCCGGTGTGCGGGTGCGGCGGCACCCGCATGACCGCCCGCTGCGGTCCGTAGGCGTCCACGAAGCACCAGGCGCCGATCATGCGCCGGTCGCGGCCCGGCAGGGTCCTGCTCACGGTCATCGCCCGTGGCCCGCCCAGCGGCACCTCGCGCCCGATCAGCACTTCGCGCCCGCCGCCCGCGTCGGCGCCGCAGCGGATCTCCCGAGGGTCACGCTCCAGGTTGCTCACGCCATGACTGTACGCGCCAGGCGGCCCGCCCCAAGCCCGGCCGTCGCGGACGACCAGGGGCTCGGGCGCGGTCGACGTGCGGCGCCTCAGCCGCGGCGGGCCGAACGGCGGAAGGCGCGCAGGGCCAGCGGGATGAAGACGGCGATCAGCACCAGGCACCAGATCGCGGCGGCCGCGATGGGGTATTCCAGTGGCAGCCGGTCGGGCGCGGTCACGCCGAGCGGGTTGCCGAACAGGGTGCGTGCCGCGGTGACGACCGCGGTGACCGGGTTCCAGGCCGCGACGACCTGGAGCCAGTCCGGCATCGCCTGGATCGGGACGAACCCATTCGAGACGAACCCCAGCGGCAACACCCACAGCAGTCCTGCCGTGCCGGCCACCTCGGGGCTGCGCACCGACAGGCCGATGGTGATGCCCACCCACGTCATCGCGTACGCGAACAGCAGCAGCACCCCGATGCCCGCCAGCGTGGACAGCACCCCGTTGTGCGCCCGCCAGCCGACCAGCAGCCCCACCACGGCCAGCACGCCCGTCACCAGCAGGGCGCGCACCAGTTCGGCGTTGGCCCGTCCGATGAGCACCGCCACGTGTGACATGGGCAGCGCGCGGAAACGGTCGATAAGCCCTCTGCTCATGTCCACGGCCAGGCCCGTGCCGGTGCCGACGCCCATGAACGCCAGCGTGTGCGCGAAGACCCCCACCACGACGTACTCCCTGAACGGCCCGCCGCCGGGCAGCGGGATCGCGCCGGCGAAGACGTAGCTGAACAGCAGCACGAAGATGATCGGCTGGACCAGGTTGTAGGCCAGCTCGTCGGGGACGCGGCCCATGCGCAGCAGCCCGCGCCGGGTCATCACGGCGCAGTCGCGCAGCGCCAGAGCAAGGCCCGAGGGGGCGGTGCCCGGGTCAGTCACGGCCATGCTCGTCCTCCTTCCTGGTCAGGGCGAAGAAGACGTCGTCCAGGGTGGGTCTGCGTACGGTGATGTCGGCGACCTCGACGCCGCCGGCATCCAGTTCCCTGATCACCTCGGCCATGCGGCTGGCGCCGCCGGGCAGCACCGCCGTGACGCGCAGCGTGTCCTCATCGGCCTTCGGCTCGGCCAGGCCGACCGCCGCCAGGGCCGACACCGCGGGCGCGAGGTCGGAGGCGTAGCGCACGGCCACGTCGAGGTGGTCGCCGCCGACCCGGTCCTTCAGCTCGGCCGGCTTGCCCGTCGCGATCTCGCGGCCCTGGTCGATGACCACGATGAGGTCGGCGAACTGGTCGGCCTCCTCCAGGTACTGGGTGGTGACCAGCGCGGTCGTGCCCTCCTTGACCAGGTCTCCGAGCACCCGCCACACCTCGGCCCTGCCGCGGGGGTCCAGACCGGTCGTGGGCTCGTCGAGGAACAGGCAGCGCGGGGCGGCCATGAGCGCCACCGCCAGGTCCAGGCGGCGGCGCATGCCGCCCGAGTAGGTGCGCACGGGCCGTCCCGCCGCGCGTGAGAGGTCGAAGCGTTCGATGAGTTCTTCGCTGCGGGTCCGGACCGCCTGGGGTCCCATGCGGGCCAGCAGGCCGAAGATGTTGAGGTTCTCCCGAGCCGTCAGGTACTCGTCCACGGCCGCGTACTGTCCCGCCAGTCCCACGACCCTGCGGACCGCGTTCGCCTGACGGACCACGTCGTAGCCGCATACGCTGGCCCGGCCGCCGTCCGGGCGCAGCAGCGTCGCCAGGATGCGCACCAGCGTGGACTTGCCCGCCCCGTTCGGCCCGAGCAGGCCGAGGACCTGTCCTTCCGGTGCGTGCAGGTCGAGCCCGTCGAGGGCGCGGACCGTGCCGTACTGCTTCACCAGCCCTTCCGCCTGGATGCCACCGTTCATGGGGCGCTCCTGGCGGGGGCCGGACGTCTGAGAGCTTTCATGGGCGCAAGCGTGCGGCCGGCCGCTCGAGCCCGGGTGGTGCGCGCCGCTCGAGGGAGACTGGTGAGGGGCTCGACCGAGCGTCCAGACGGCCTCGACCCACCGCTGTGACGGTGACCACATGATCCCCATGTTCAAGGTGGCCATGTCCGAGCGGGCCCCGGCAGCGGTCGCGGACGTGCTGGCCAGCGGGCACATCGGGCAGGGCGCCAAGGTCGACGAGTTCGAGGACGCGCTGCGCTCACGGGTGGGCAACCCCCGCCTGGCCACGGTCAACAGCGGCACCGCCGGTCTGCAACTGGCACTGCGGCTGGCCGCCGCGGAGGGCGGCGAGGTGCTGAGCACCCCGCTGACGTTCGTGGCGACCAACTGGGCCATCATGGCGGCCGGGCTGCGCATCCGATGGGTGGACGTCGACCCGTGCACGCTCAACGCCGACCTGGACGACCTGGCGTCCAAGGTCTCGGCCGACACGGCCGCGATCATGCTGGTCCACTGGGCCGGCTACCCGATCGACCTGGCCAGGGTGACGGCGATCGCCGAGGAGTGCGAGCGCCGCCACGGCAGGCGGCCGGTCATCATCGAGGACTGCGCGCAGGCCTGGGGCGCCACGTATGCGGGGCTGCCGCTGGGCAACCACGGCAACCTGGCCGTCTACAGTTTCCAGGCCGTCAAGCACATCACCTGCGGAGACGGCGGCCTGGTCGTCTTCCCCGACGACGACAGCCTGCGGCGGGGCCGGCTCATGCGCTGGTTCGGCCTCGACCGCGACCCGGGCGCGGCTCCCAGGCCCGAGCAGAACATCGCCGAGTGGGGCCTGAAGTTCCACATGAACGACATCAGCGCCGCCATCGGCCTGGCCAACCTGGAGGGGGCCGAGGAGCGCGTGCGCAGGCACCGCGCCAACGCCGCCTACTTCGACAGGGAGCTGAAGGACGTTCAGGGCCTGGAGCTGACCACGCCGGTGCCCGGCAGCGAGCCGTCGTACTGGGTGTATCCGGTCAAGGTCAAGCGCAGGGACGACTTCGTCGCCCGCCTGGGCGCGGCCGGCATCGCCGCCGGTCACGTCGACCCGCGCAACGACCGGCACGCCGCCTCGGCCGCCTTCGCCGAGACGCTGCCGAAACTGGACGCGGTCCACGACCAGATCGTGTGCCTGCCCGTCGGCTGGTGGTTGTCGGAACAGGACAGAGAGCACATCGTGAACACGATCAAGGCTGGATGGTGACGCCGTGAGCACGTCAGTCGAACCGTTGCGGATCGAGGGGTCCTTCCTCGTCGAACCGGAGATCTTCCCCGATGATCGCGGGCTGTTCCTGGAGCTGTTCCAGCAGCGCGCGATCGAGGGCCCGGCGGGCGGCCGGATGCCGGTGGCCCAGGTCAACTGCTCGCTCTCCCGGCGGGGGACGATCAGGGGCGTGCACTCCTGCGCGGTGCCGCCCGGTCAGGCCAGGTACGTCACCTGCGTCAGCGGGGCCATCCTGGACGTCATCGTGGACATCCGCACCGGCTCGCCCACCTTCGGCGAGCACGTGGCGGTGGTGCTGGACGAGTACTCCCGGCACGCGGTGTACCTGGCCGAGGGGCTGGGGCACGCGTTCTCGCCGATCAGCGAGCAGGCCACCGTGGTCTACCTCTGTTCGACCGCCTACAACCCCTCCGGGGAGATCTGCGTCAACCCGCTGGACCCCGAACTGGCGCTGCCCTGGGCCGCCTCGCCGCGCCTCCTGTCGGACAAGGACGCCAAGGCGCCCACGCTGCGCGAGGCCGAGGCCCTCGGGCTGCTGCCGGCCTACACGGGCAGCACGCTGGCCAGCGCCTGACCGACGACGAAGGGGCCGCCGGGCATCACGCCCGGCGGCCCCTTCGCTTTCGCCAGGGCGGCGCCCGTCACCACGGCACCGCTTCGCGACCGCGCAGGAACACCCCGGAGGGTCCGTCGTCCGGCAGCGTGGCCGCCCACACGATGTCCTCGGCCGCCTGCTCGGGCAGCCGCTCGGCCTGCGGCCGCATCCGCGTGCGCACCTGACCGGGGTTGACCGCGTTGACCAGCACCCCCGTACCCGCCGTCTCGGCCGCCATGAGCACGGTCAGCGCGTTGAGCGCCGTCTTCGACACCGAGTAGCCGGGCGTCTGGGGCGAGAGCCCGTGGCTGAAGGCCCCCGTGCCGCTGGAGACCATCACCACCCGGCCCCACCCCCGCTCGACCATGCCGGGCAGGAACGCCTGGCACATGCGCCAAGCGCCCAGCACGTTCACCTCGAACTGCCGCCTGACCAGCTCCACCGGGACCTCCGACGGCGCACGCCCCCAGTCGAGCTGGATCCCGGCGTTGTTCACCACGATGTCCACGGGGCCGACCTCGTCGCGCACCCGCGCCGGCGCGTCCTCGTCGCTCACGTCCAGCACGGCCGGCCGCGCGGCCCCGCCCAGAGCCGCCGCCGCGCGCTCGGCCTCCTCGGCGTCCCTGGCCGTCACCACCACCTGGAACCCCAACGTCTGCAACCGGTCGCTCACAGCCCGTCCGATTCCCCGGTTGGCGCCTGTGACCAGGGCAACACGCGTTGTCGCCGTCATATGACCTCCATTCGGCCGCCGTATCGCGCGATTATGGGCGTCCTCGATGGAGGATCGCTGGAGTCTGACTGGAAATATTTTCCAACGTCGTTAAGGCCCTTGACGGTTCTCTCTGCCTGGAGATCGTGCTTATATCAGAACACCAGCGTCCGTCTAAGGATGACTTCAACCATTGCTGGCGTTCGTACGGGGGCGTTCTCGAGGAGGTCGTGGGCTGAGAGATACGAGCGATTGGTAAGCGCAACACACGGGGGCAGACGGCGACTCTGCCGTGCTCGGGGGCTCACTCTCCGTAACAGGCCGCCCTGCACAGTAGTTGCCGCGTCTCCCCGACGTAGAACTTGGGAAGGCGATGGATTTCCTGGTGCTGGGCCCGTTGGCGGTGCACGATCGTCAGGGTGCGGAACTGACCCCGACCCCGCCTAAAGTCAGAGAAGTGCTCGCGCTGCTTCTCCTGCGCAATCGAACTCTCGTGTTGACATCCGAGCTAATTGACGAACTTTGGCCCGACAGCCCGCCGGTGAGCGCGCTGTCGACTCTGCAGACTTACATCTACAAACTCCGGAACATCTTGTCGGACGGTTACGGGGAGAGATCCACCGTATTACGTACCAGGCCACACGGTTACATGCTCGCCGTTCCTCCAGAAAGCATTGACTCTTACCACTTCGACAGGTTGACAACGGCGGGAAATGCTGCTCTCGCCGACGGAGATCCCGGTACGGCGGCTGATCTGCTGACGGAGGCGCTGTCTCTTTGGCGGGGCCCCGCCCTCGCCGACGTGACCGGCGGCAGCCTGTTGTCGGCGTACGGGACGGCGCTGGAGGAGAGCCGCCTGCGGGCGCTGGAGCTCCGGATCGATGTCGACCTGCGGCTGGGGCGGCACAGAAGAGCGGTCAGCGAGCTGAAGACCCTGGTCAACGACCATCCGCTGCACGAGGTCTTCCACATTCAGCTCATGCTGGCGCTGCACCGCTCGGGCCGCCGTCCCGAGGCGCTCGACGTCTACCAGAGGCTGCGTACGCTCCTGGTGGACGAGCTGGGCGTGGAGCCGTCGAGCCGGGCGCAGTCGATGCACCAGGCGGTGTTGTCGTCGGCCAGCTCGCTGGAGGTGCGCGCGCCCGAGGGCGTGATCACCATCAACCCTCCCGAGCGCTTCGAGGAGGAGCCCGCGCCGCCGCCCGCGCAGTTACCCCCGGACGTCCTCGACTTCACCACCAGGGCCGACAGCCTGGAGGCGGTGCTGAACGGGCTGGTCACCCCCCGCAACGAGACCGCCCCCGTCGTCTCCATCAGCGGCATGACCGGCGTCGGCAAGACGGTGCTCGCCGTGCACGCCGCCCACCTGCTGCGCCCGGCCTTCCCCGACGGCCAGCTGTATGCGAACCTGCGCGGCAGCACCCTCGACCCGGCCGACCCCGCCGACATCCTGGCCGACTTCCTCAACGCCACCGGCCTGACCGACGACCGCATGCCGGCCAGCCTGGAGGGGCGCGTGGCGGCCTTCCGCACCTGGGTCGCCACCCGCAAGGTGCTCATCGTGCTCGACGACGCGGCCACCGCCGCGCAGATCCAGCCCCTGCTGCCGGGCTGCCCGCCCAGCGGCACCGTCATCACCGGCCGTCCCGGGCTGAACGGGCTGGTCGGCGCGGTGCACCTACGGCTGGACCTGCCCACCGCGGCCGACTGCGTCGATCTGCTGCAGAACATCATCGGCAGGACCCTCTCCGACGGCGAGCGCCAGGCCGCCGAGGTGATCGCCCAGCTCTGCGGCCGGCTGCCGCTGGCGATCAGGGCGGTCGGCGCGCGCCTGTCGGCCACAGGATGGCCGCTGAAGAAACTGGCCGAGCGCCTCATCAGCGCCAGCAGACGCCTGGACGAGCTCACCTTCGCCGACCTCGACGTCCGCGACCGGCTGCAGGAGAGCTACCAGCGGCTCGGCGAGGAGGAGCGGCGCTTCCTGCGGCTGCTCAGCCTCCTGCCAGGCCCGGTGTTCACCGCGAACGGCGTGGCCAAGCTGCTGGAGTCCGACTCCGATTCGGTCGACAAGCTGCTGCTGCAGCTCGTGGAGAACCACTTCCTGCGCGTGCTGATGCAGAACGCCGACGAGATCGTCTACACCCTGCACGAGCTGGTCAGGTTCTTCGCCTACGAGCAGGTCGAGCAGGAGCTCGGATACCGGGGGCAACGGCGTGGGAAGGGAGCCATCGACCTGGTCTGACCGGGCTCCAGCCCTGCTTGACCCAAAGGACGAGTGCGGCTCCATCGCTTCTCCAGCGACTGCGGACAGCCTGCCGTTGTCCATGGCCTCGTCAGGCAGGAATATCCATGAAGGCTCTCGTCCTAGCGGGTGGGCGGGGAACCAGGCTGCGGCCCCTCACCCACACTGTCCCCAAGCAACTGGTGCCGGTGGCCAACAAGCCGGTGCTCTTTTACGGCCTGGAAGCCATCAGGGACGTCGGCATCACCGACGTCGGCGTCGTGGTGGGCGACCATGGGCCCGCCATCCGCGACGCGCTGGGCAACGGCGGCGCGTTCGGCCTGAACATCACCTACCTGCACCAGCACGCCCCTCTGGGACTGGCGCACTGCGTCATGCTCGCCCAGGACTTCCTGGGCGGCGCCGACTTCCTGATGTACCTCGGAGACAACGTCATCATCGACGGGCTCGGCCCGCTGCTCGACGCGTTCTGGCACACGAGGCCGGACGCGATGGTGATGACCGGCAAGGTCGGCAACCCCTCCGAATACGGGGTCGCCGAGGTCGGATCCGGCAACATCGTCACCGGACTGGAGGAGAAGCCCGCCAACCCGCGCAGCGACCTGGCCCTGGTCGGCGCGTACGTGTTCACCCCCGTCATCCACCAGGCCGTGCGCAGCATCAAGCCGAGCTGGCGCAACGAGCGTGAGATCACCCACGCCATCGACTGGCTGCTGCGCAACGGCTGGCGGGTGGAGTCGCACCTGCACGGCGGCTACTGGAAGGACACCGGGCGCGTCGAAGACCTGCTCGAATGCAACCGGGCCGCGCTGGACGTCGCGGAGCCGTCGATCCGCGGCCAGGTGGACGACACCTGCGAGATCCGCGGCCCGGTCGTCATCGAGGAGGGCGCCCAGGTCAGCGGCTCGCGCATCACGGGCCCCGCGGCGATCGGGTTCTCGGCGGTGGTGCGCGACAGCCGCATCGGCCCCTACACGAGCATCGGCGCCGAATGCGACATCGTCGGCGCCACCATCGAGAACTCGGTCGTGTGCGACGGCAGCACCGTGCGCGGCAGCCTGCGCGACTCGCTCATCGGCAGGCAGGCGAAGGTGAGCGGCGACTTCGGCCGGCCCGCCTGCCTCGTCCTGGGCGACCACAGCGAAGCCAGTCTGCATCAGGGGGCATCATGACCGAGCTTGTCGAGGTCATCAATAAGCAAGCAAACATGAGGCCGACGAAGGAGGCCTCATGACCATGACTCTAGAGGCCAGGTGGCTGATCTGCCCCGGCTGCTCCGACCTGGTCTTCCGCGCCAAGTACGAGCGCGGCCTGCGCGTCTGCCCCGGCTGCGGCCACCACGCCAGGCTCACCGCCCGCGAACGGTTGGACGCGCTGCTCGACCCCGGCTCCGAGAAGCCGGTCGAGACGGCCCTGCAGGCGGACGACCCCCTCGGCTTCACCGACACCCGGCCCTACGCCGAACGGCTGGCCGCCGCGCGGGCCGCCACCGGAATGCGCGAGGCGGCGCTCTGCGCCACCGGCACCATCGAGTCCCACCCCGTCGTGGTGGCCTGCCTCGACTTCTCCTTCGTCGGCGGCTCGCTCGGCTCAGGGGTCGGCGAGCTCGTCACGGTGGCGGCGGAGAAGGCGCTGGCCGAGCGCGTACCGCTGCTGCTGGTGACCGCCTCCGGCGGCGCGCGCATGCAGGAGGGCGCGCTGTCGCTGATGCAGATGGCCAAGTGCAGCCAGGCACTGGCCCAGCTGGACGAGGCCGGCATCCTCACCCTCGCCCTCATCAGCGACCCGACCTACGGCGGCGTGGCGGCCTCGTTCGCCACGCTGCCCGACGTGCTGATCGCCGAGCCCGGCGCCCACCTCGGGTTCGCCGGGCCCCGCGTCATCGAGCAGACCATCAGGCAGCGGCTGCCCGAGGGCTTCCAGACGGCGGAGTTCCTGCTGGCGCGCGGCCTGATCGACGCGGTGGTGCCCAGAGCGGCGCTGCGGCGCACGCTCGCCCGCCTCCTGACGGCCGCCAGGCCGGACGCCGCGGGCACGTCGGGCGACGGCCGTGCCCCCGTCCCCGCGACGGCCGGGCTCGTCCGGGACCCGTCGGCGCTGCCGCCGCGCCCGGCCTGGGACGTGGTGCGGCTGGCCAGACAGGCGGGCCGCCCGACCACCCTCGACTACGCCGGGCTGCTCCTGGAGGACTTCACCGAACTGCGCGGCGACCGCGCGGGCGCCGACTGCCCGGCCATCGTGGGCGGCATCGGACGCCTGCGCGGCAGGGGCGTGATGCTCATCGGCCACCAGAAGGGACACGACACCCAGGAACGGGTCAAGCGCAACTTCGGCATGCCGACCCCCGCCGGATACCGCAAGGCCGCCCGGCTCATGCGGCTGGCCGCCAAGCTCGGCCTGCCGGTGGTCACGCTCGTCGACACCCCCGGCGCCTACCCGGGGCTCGAAGCCGAGGAGCAGGGCCAGGCGTGGGCCATCGCCGACAACCAGCGCCTGATGTCCGGCCTGCCCGTCCCCGTCGTCACCGTCATCACCGGCGAGGGCGGCAGCGGCGGCGCGCTGGCGCTGGCCGTGGCCGACCGCGTGCTGGCCCTGTCCAACGCCGTCTACTCCGTCATCAGCCCCGAGGGTTGCGCCGCGATCCTGTGGAAGGACGCCGCCGCCGCCCCGCAGGCCGCGCAGGCGCTCGGCCTGGACGCCCGCGAACTGCTGCGCCGGCGCATCGTCGACGCGGTCATCCCGGAGCCGGACGCAGGCGCGCACGCTTCGGTCTCCCGCACCGCCGAACGGGTGCAGGAGGCCGTGTGGCGGGCCCTCGACGAGCTGGCAGCACTGCCGCCGGACGAGCTGATCGAGGCCCGGCGGCGGCGTTTCCGCAGTTATGGCAGCCCTTCTTCCGAGGAGACGAGATGGCCGATCACGGCGACCTGATCGAGACGGTGTACCGGCAGACGGTGGACTTCGTCGAGGCGATCGGCGGGCCCGTCCGCCGGCTCAAGGTGACGGTCGGCGAGGTGAGCCTGGAGGTCGAGTGGCCCGGCGCCGAGCCGCCCGCCATTCCTGTGGCCGCGCCGGGCAACGGCCTGGTGAACGGCATCGCCGGGTTCGAGCTCGGCGCCCTGGCGCTCAACGGGATGGGCGCCGACGGCAGCGCGGCGATGGCCGCCGCCACCGTGGCGTCGCAGGGGGCGCAGGCCGCGGTCGCCGTCCAGGGGCCGCCGGCGGTGACGGAATCGCTCATCCACTCGCCCATGGTCGGCACCTTCTACCGCTGCCCGGAGCCCGGCGCCGAGCCGTTCGTCAAGGAGGGCGACCTGGTCGCGCCGGGACAGCAGGTCGCGATCCTGGAGGCGATGAAGATGATGAACCCCATCCAGGCGCTCACCGCGGGACGGATCACCAGGATCCTCGTCGAGGAGGCCGACTCCGTCGAGTACGGCCAGGCGCTCTTCGCCCTGGAGGAGAGCTGATGTTCGGCACCGTCCTGATCGCCAACCGGGGCGAGATCGCGCTGCGGGTGGCCCGCACCTGCAAGGAGATGGGCATCCGCACGGTGGCCGTCTACTCCGCCGCGGACGAGGACTCCCCGGTCGTGCGCCTGGCCGACGAGGCCGTGCGGATCGGCCCGCCCCCGGCCAAGCGCAGCTACCTGTACGCCCCCGCCATCCTGCAGGCCGCGCACCAGACCGGCGCCGAGGCCATCCACCCCGGCTACGGCTTCCTGTCGGAGGACGCCGACTTCGCCGAGATGTGCCAGGCCGAGGGGCTGACGTTCATCGGGCCGCCGCCCGAGGTGCTGTCCATGCTGGGCGACAAGGCCGAGGCGCTGCGCGTGCTGTCGGCGGCCGGGCTGCCGGTCCTGCCGGGCACGCACCGGCCGATCGCCAGTGCGGGCGAGGCCGCCGAGGCCGCGGCGCAGATCGGCTTCCCGATCATCGTCAAGGCCCTGTCGGGCGGAGGCGGCAGGGGCATGGCCATCGCCATGCGCCCGTCCGACCTGCCCGAGGCGTACGCGCAGGCCCGCAACTCCGCCCGCGCCGTCTTCGGCGACGAGCGGGTCTACCTGGAGCGCTACGTGGAGACGGCCCGCCACGTCGAGGTGCAGGTGCTGGCGGGGCGCGACGGGCAGGTCCTGCACCTGGGCGCGCGCGACTGCTCGGTGCAGCGGCGGCGGCAGAAACTCATCGAGGAGACCCCCGTGCCGGGGCTGCCCGCCGACGTGGCCGACCGGCTGTGCGAGCAGACCGTCGAGGCGGCCCGCGCCGTCGGATACGTCGGGGCGGGCACGTTCGAGTTCCTGCTCGACGACGCCGGCGACTTCCACTGCATCGAGGTCAACTGCCGCATCCAGGTCGAACACCCGGTCACCGAGCTGATCACCGGCGTGGACCTGGTACGCGAGCAGCTCCGCGTGGCCGCCACCGGCTCGCCCGGCATCACCCAGGACGACGTGCGCCTCAACGGCGCGGCCATCGAGTGCCGCGTCAACGCCGAGGACCCGGCGCGGGGCTTCCTGCCCACGGCGGGCACCATCGAGGCGCTGACGCTGCCGGCCGGGCCGTTCACCCGGGTGGACGAGTACGTCAGGCCCGGCATGAGCATCCCGCCGTTCTACGACCCGCTGCTGGCCAAGGTCAGCGTGTGGGCGCCGGACCGGGAGCAGGCCATCGCCCGCATGGAGCGGGCGCTGGGGGAGTGCGTGGTCAGCGGGCCCGGCATCAGCACCACCACCGCCTTCCTGACCCGGCTGCTGGCCCACCCTCTCTTCCGCGACGGCAAGCACACCACGGCCCTGGCCGAGACCGTCGACCCCGTCTGACCGCCCGATCTCACGCCCGTCCCTCCTCGATTGCCCCCGCCGGCGTACGGCGGGGGCAATCGCTTGTCGGCCCCACGCCCGTCCCCTCCCCGAAGGGCGAGCGGAAACGGCCAGGCGGTGTGGTGCTCCACTGGAGCGCCACACCGCCTGGCCCTACGTTCTGCCGGGGGTCAGCTCATGGCCACGGCGAGGCTGTTGGCCGTCAGGGCCGCCACGGCCAGCGTGGTCCGCAGCAGGTGCCAGGACCGCCAGCGCGGACGGGGATCGGCCCAGTCGTCGGGGATGGCGGTCGGATCGATCTTCTTCAGGATCCGGTTGATCGGCACGTTGCACAGGTGCGAGACGCCCGCGACGGCGATCATCAGCACGACCGTCGCCCCGAACAGCAGTCGGGCGTTCTGCGGCCCCGGCATCAGCGCCAGGGCCAGGTCCCCGGCCGCCGTGCCCAGCACCAGGATCGGCATGACCGGGTCCCAGTTACGGCCGAGGAGGTTGGTGGTGTAGAGATAGCGGTCGGCGGGCATCGCCATCAGCGCCGGCACCACGCTCAGCGCCACCGCGAACAGCACGCCCGCCACCATCCCGCTGCTCACCAGCACCACCACGGCCAGCGGTGAAACCTGCATCGCTCCTCACACTCCCTCGGCAACCAGGCCGTCGATCTCCTCCAGCGCCGCCTTCCACGCGGCGAGGGTGCCCTGCGCCGAGGCCGGCAGCGGCGAGAGCACGGTGCTGCGGCCCGACCGCACGGCCGGATGCCGCCGGGCCAGCATCGACAGGGTCCGGCCAGGACCGGCCTCCACCAGCGTGTAGCCGCCCTCGGAGAGCAGGCCGTCCAGCGCCGCCCAGAACAGCACGGGCCGGGCGAGCTGCCCGGCCCAGAAGCCGGGCGAGAGCGCCTGGGCCCGCTCCACCGGCAGCCCCGTCGCCGTGGACCTGATCGGCACCCGGGGCGGCGCCAGCGGCACCCCGGCGAAGCCCACGGAGAACAGCTCGGCCGCGCCCAGCACCGCGGGGCAGTGGAACGGCTGGCGCGCCGGCACCGGACGCGTCGTCACGCCGCCGGCCGCCAGCTCCCGCGCCAGGTCCGACAACCACGGCTCCGGCCCCGCCACGACAGTGTGGCGGGGCGCGTTGACCGCGGCCACGGAGACGCCGGCCGCCAGGAACCTGTCGCCGATGCGGGCCTCCAGATCCTCGGCGGCCAGGCCGGCGGCCAGCATGCCGCCGCGGCCGACCGTCGCCATCGCCGCGCTGCGCGCCGCCATCAACTGCGCCGCCCCGGCCAGGTCGAACACCCCGGCCAGGCACGCCGCCGCCAGCTCGCCGACGCTGTGGCCCAGCAGCGCCGCGGGCCGCAGCCCGCGGGCCGTCAGCGTCCTGCCCAGCGCGTACCCGATCGCGAACAGCAGCGGCTGCGCCCGCGAGGCGTCGTCGAGGGGGACCCCGGGGTCGTCGCCGAGCCAGTCGGCGCGCATCCGGCGTCCCTCCTCGCCCATGAGGGTGAAGAACTCGTCCATGGCCTCGGTGAACTCCGGCTCGGCGCCGTACAGCTCCACGGCCATGCCGGGGTGCTGCGCCCCCTGTCCGGGGAACAGCAGCACCACCGGGCGACTCGGCTCAGGCATGTGCGCCTCTCAGTAGTCGAGGGTGACGTCGTACTCGGTGAACCACCGGGTCAGCCAGAGCGCCATCTCCAGGCTGCCCCGGTCGTAGGGCCGGCTGACGTGGCCGGCCGGGCGGTTGACCGCCTTCTTGACGCGCTCGGGGTCGAGCAGCCCGGCCACCGGGCGCTCGCCGCCGCCGGTCAGCTCGCCGAGCTCGTCACGCAGGGCCTGCTCGTAGGCGGGGTCCTGGGTGGCCGGGTACGGCGTCTTGATCCGGTCGCGCACGGACTCCGGCAGCAGGTCGCCGACGGCCGCCCGCAGCAGCCCCTTCTCCCTGCCGTCGAACACCTTCATCGCCCAGGGGACGTTGAAGACGTACTCGATCAGGCGGTGGTCCAGGAACGGCACCCGCACCTCCAGACCGTTGGCCATGCTCATACGGTCCTTGCGGTCCAGGAGCGTCTGCAGGAACCGCGTGAGGTTGAGGTAGGTCACCTCCCGCATGCGCCGTTCGAGACGGTCCTCCTCCGGCAGCACCGGCACCTCGGCCAGCGCCTCGTGATAGCGCGCCAGCCGGTGCTGCTGGATGTCGAGCTTCTCCTTCAGCTCGTCGGCCAGCAGCGACAGCCCGCCGAAGTAGCGCGCGGAACCCGGCGTCAGCCAGGGGAAGGTGCCCGCGTGCACCGCGGCCGGGTTGAAGAACCAGCGGTAGCCGCCGAACAGCTCGTCGGCGCCCTCACCCGACAGCGCCACCGTGGAGCGCTCGCGCACCGCGCGGCACAACAGGAACAGCGAGGGCCACATGTCGCCCCAGAACGCCGGCGGCTGGTCGTTGGCCCGCAACACCGCCGCGCGCACCTGCTCGGCCACCAGTTCGCCGCTGTTCAGCCGCACCTCGCTGTGCCGGGCCCCCACGTGCTCCGCCAGGGCGCGGGCGAAGGGGGCGTCGGGCGCGCCGCGCACCGCGTCCGGCTGGAAGCCGTCCTCCGCGCCGGAGAAGGCGACGGAGAACGAGCGCACCGGGCCCTTCCCCGCCGAGGCCAGCCGGTCGGCGGCCAGCGCCGTGATCGCGGAGGAGTCCAGGCCGCCCGACAGCAGCGTGCAGACGGGCACGTCGGCCATGAGCTGCCGGCCGACGATGTCCTCCAGCAGGCCGCGGACCGTGGCGATCGTGGTGTCCAGGTCGTCGGTGTGCTCGCGGGCCTCGATCGACCAGTAGCGGTGCTTGGTCAGGCCGGTCCTGCGCAGGCGGATCAGGTGGCCGGGGCGCACCTCGTACATGCCGGAGAAGACCGCCCGCTCGGGGGTCTTGACCATGTCGAGGACCTCGCGCAGGCCGTCGAGCCCGACCCTGCGCGGCACCTCCGGGTTCTCCAGCACGGCCTTGGGCTCCGAGCCGAACAGCAGCCCGGAGCGCGTCGGATAGTAGAACAGGGGCTTGACGCCCAGCCGGTCCCGCAGCAGCAGCAACTCCTGCGTGCGGGCGTCCCAGACGGCCAGGGCGAACATGCCGTTCAGCCGCTCGGCGAACTCGACGCCCCACTGCAGGTACGCCCGCAGCACCACCTCGGTGTCGCTGTCGGTGCGAAAGCGGTGTCCGTGCGAGACCAGCTCGGCGCGCAGCTCCCTGAAGTTGTAGATCTCCCCGCAGAACGTCACCGCCGCCTGGGTCCTGCCGTCCTCCTCGGCCGACATCGGCTGGTGGCCGCCCGCAAGGTCGATGACCGACAGGCGGCGGTGCCCGAGCAGGGCGTGCCGGTCCTGCCACAGGCCCTCGTCGTCGGGTCCTCTGCGGCTCATCGTGGCCGTCATCGCCCTGGCCGTCGCCGTATGGCGGGTCAGGTCACGCGAGAAGTCCACCCAGCCGGCGATTCCGCACATGCGATGCTCCTCAGGACGTGCCCGCCAGGGCCTGGTTGACCGTCTTGAGCAGGTCCGCGGGCGTCTTCGCGCCGCTGACCGCCTCCTCCGAGATCTCGAGCGAGTACTCCCGCTCGATGGCGCTGACCGTGTTGAACAGGGCCAGCGAGTCGTAGCCGAGCGCTTCGAACGTCGTGTCGAGGATGTCGCCGTCGAGCTCGACCGACTCGTCCTCGCCCGCGCACTCACGCAGCAGCCGTACCAGCGTGTCGATGGTGATCTCCCGCATCTTCACCCCTTGTCTCACTGAGAGCGGTCTTATGGCGGGAAATCTGGTACGGCGCGCTCGACGGACGTTGGACGGCGGCTCGACCGGCCCCGCGGCGCGCGCTCCAGCCGGGCTCCAGCGAGACGACAGATCGCGCGGTCACGGTCGGCATCATGATGTTGCCGCTAGGCGAATGGCTGCGGGCCTACGCCCGCGCCTGGGCGGAGCACCCGCCCCTCATGTTCTACGACCCCGGCATCTGGTACGACCGGCCGGAGCCGGACGAGGACGACGAGGCCGAGGCGGTGAACTGGTGAGGCTCGCCGTCGTCGGCGACGACGCCCTGGTACCGGCGCTGGCCGACCGCCTCGCCGCCACCGGCCACACCGTCACCGTCTTCCCCGGCCCCACCGTCTCGGCCGCCCCTTTACCGACCCCCCTTGGAGCCACGACTGCAGGAGCCGCCTCCGCCGTCGCGGGCGACATCGCCCAGGCCGTGCGCGGGGCCGAGGTCGTGCTGGTGTGCTACGGGAGCGAGGCCGCCGTGGAGGAGGGGCTCTTCGGCCACGTCCGCCCCGCGCTCGGCAGCGGCACGCTGCTCGTGGACGCCAGCTCCACCTCCGCCCGCTACGCCCGTTCCACCGCCGAACGTCTCACGGCCCGCGGAGTGCGACGGGTGGAGTTGTGCGTGCTCGGCGGCCCGCACGCGGTGCGCACCGGCCGGGCCCGCCTGTACGCGGCCGGCGACCGGCACGCCATGACCAGGCTCTGGGACGTCCTGGCCTCCTTGGGCGAGACCCGCTGCCTGGGCCGCTCCGGCAGCGCACGGGCCGTGGGGCTCGCGTTCGACGTCCTGGCCGCCGTCCACGCCGAGGCCCTCACCGAGGCCCTGACGCTGGGCGTGCGCGCAGGGGTGGACTGGGCGGTCCTGGCCGAGGCGCTGACCGCGGGCCGCGCGCCCGCCGAGCCGTTCGTCCCGAGCAGGACCCCGGCGCCCCGGCTGGCCGACGCGCTCCGTCTGGCCCTGTGCGACGCCGAGGCGGCCGGTGTGTCCCTGCCCGTCACCGCCAGCACCGCGGAACGGCTGAGCGCCGCGAGCCGGACCGCGCCGTTGCAGTTCCAGCAGTTGCAGCAGCTGCAGAAGTCGTAAAGGAGACAACCATGACGACGCAAGCACCGCCGCCGAGCTTCCCCTTCGCCGCCGCCGACCCCCTGGAGCCGCCGCAGGAGTACGTCCGGATGCGCGAGCCCGGCCCCGCCACCCGCATCACCCTGCCGTCGGGTGACCCGGCCTGGCTGGTGACGCGGTACGAGGACGTACGCACCGTCCTGGCCGACCCGCGCTTCAGCAGGGAGGCCATCACCGCCCCGGGAGCGCCCAAGGTGTTCCCGATCGCCAAGGGCGCCAAGTCGATCATCGTGATGGACCCGCCCGAGCACAGCAGGCTGCGCCGCCTGGTGTCGCACGCCTTCTCCGTGCGGCGCATGGAGGAGCTGCGCCCGCGCGTGGAGGACATCGCCCGCAACCTGGTGGCGGCCATGGAAGAAGCGGGCCCGCCCGCCGACCTCGTGGCCGGCATCACCCAGCCGCTGCCCATCATGGTCATCTGCGAGATGCTCGGCGTGCCCTATGAGGAGGTCGACCAGTTCAGGACGTGGACCGACCTGATGCTCAGCTTCGACGCCGGCCGCCGCGAGGAGGTCATCGAGGCCCGCGACCGGCTCAACGGCTACCTGGCCGAGTTGATCGAGGCCAAGCGCACCCGGCCGTCCGACGACCTGCTCATGGTGCTGATCAACGCCAGGGACGAGGGCGACCGGCTGTCGGAAGAGGAGCTGGTGGCCTTCGGGTTCACGCTGCTCGGCGCCGGCTACCACGCCACCACCGCCGGGATGACGCACGTGATGCTGCGGCTGCTGCGCCACCCCGAGCACATGCGCACGCTGCGCGACAAACCCGAACTGCTGCCGCAGGCGGGCGAGGAACTGCTGCGGTTGTCGCAGGCCGGCGGCGGCGTGGGCGCGCTGCGCATCGCCACCGAGGACGTCGAGCTCGGCGGCGCGCTCATCAAGGCGGGCGAGGCGGTGCTGCCGGTCACGACGGCCGCCAACCGCGACCCCGGCGTCTTCCCCGACCCGGACGGCTACGACCCGATGCGGGAGCAGAACCACCACATCACCTTCGGCCACGGCATCCACTACTGCCTGGGCGCCCAGCTCAGCAGGATCGAGCTGCGGATCGTGATGGAGACGCTGCTGACCCGGCTGCCCGGCCTGGAG
This sequence comes from Nonomuraea purpurea, assembly GCF_042650645.1. NCBI lineage: Bacteria > Bacillati > Actinomycetota > Actinomycetes > Streptosporangiales > Streptosporangiaceae > Nonomuraea > Nonomuraea purpurea. Next base: position 359,564 of record NZ_JBHSBI010000003.1, on the reverse strand, counting down.
CTGGCGGTGCCGGAGTCGGAGCTGCGCTGGCGTACGGGGACGGCCTTCGGCCGCCCCGAGACCCTGCCCGTCACCTGGTAGGAACGCGATAAGGGGGCGGTGCCGCGGACCCGCGGCACCGCCCCCTTTCGCCTGTCACGGGGACTGGATGCTGTACCGCTTGGCCGTGACCTGGGTCTGGAAGACACCCTGGACGTTGCCCTCGGCGTCGACCGAGGTGCCGGTGCCCGTCGAGGTGAAGGCGTCGGCCGAGGTCAGCTGCCCGTCCTGGACGCCGCGCAGCTCCCAGTCGAAGGCGCCTTCCGCGGTGAGGTTGTAGTGCCGGAAGGCGTACTTGAACCCGCCGGAGGTGAGCTGCCAGGTGCCGAGCCCGGTCCGCTTGCCGTCGGTCATCGTGAAGCTGCCGTCAGGCCGCAGCGCGAACAGCGCGCGCTCGGTCTTCGGGCTGGACGCGAACTTGATGTCCACGGCCCACGTGCCCACCGGGGTGCGCAGCCGCTGGGTGTCGCCGCTGGCCGAACCGGCCAGGCCGGCGACCGAGCCGAGCGCGAGCGCCCCCGCCGCGGCCACCAGCGCCACCCGCCGGCCGAGCCCGGCCCCCTTGCCGCCCTTGTCCACCATGGTTCCTCCCTGAATTGGGCCGTTCATCGGCCGGGACTGACCAGGTCGGCCGCCTCCGCGGCGACCTGGAGGGATTTGCGCCGTGCCGCCGGGTCGGAGCCGACCGGGGACAGGGCGATCGTGGTGACGCCGGCCCGCGCGTAGGCGGACATCCGCTCCGCGATCCGGTCCGGCGGCCCCAGCAACGAGGTGCTGTCGACGAACTCGAACGGCACCGCCGCGGCGGCGCCCGCGGCGTCACCCGCCTTGGCCCGCTCCTGGATCTCCACCGCGGCCTCGCCGTGGCCCAGCCGCTCCAGAAGGCGGAAGTAGAAGTTGTCGGAGCGGTGCCCGAGGCTGACGAAGCGCGCCACGTGGTGCTTGACGGGCACGGCGGCGGCCTCCAGGTCCTCCTCCACGGCGATCGGGACCGAGGGGATCACCTCGAAAGGCTCATCCTTCGCCTCGCCGCTGCGCCGTCCCGCCTCCAGGTGCCCGACCGCCTCGGCCACCCGTTCCGGCGAGCAGAAGACGCCGAACCAGCCGTCGGCGATCTCGCCGGCCAGCCGCAGCCCGCGCTCGCCGACGGCGGCCAGGTAGATCGGGATGCGCGGGCTGATCAGCGAGGCGTGCAGGCGGAAGCCCGTGCCCCGCCCGCCCGGCAGCGGCACCCGCAGGTGCTCGCCCTGGTGGTCGACCTGCCGGCCGTCGAGTGCGGCCCGGACGACCGCGACGTACTCGCGCGTCCTGGCCAGCGGGCGGCCGAACGGCGTGCCGTGCCAGCCCTCGGTGACGAAGGCGTTGGAGATGCCGAGGCCGAGCCGGAACCGGCCGCCGGACAGGCCGTCCAGCGTGGCCGCCGTCATCACGGTCATGGCCGCGCTCCGCGCGGGGATCTGGAACACCCCGGAGGCCACGTGGATGCGTGTGGTCCTGGCCGCGATGTACCCCAGCGCGCTGGCCGCGTCCGAGCGGAACCCCTCCGGCACGAACGCCACCTCGAACCCGTGACGCTCCGCCTCCACAACAAGATCGATGTCGTTCAGGGGGACGTTGATCCCCAATCGCATGGCAAGCCCCGCTCTCTCGGATCCGATCGTCGCGGTCATGGTGGTGGGTCGGCTTCGAGGCGCGCTGGACCTGGGACGGACGGGGGATGGAGCGGAACTCGACCGGGCGTCCAGCGCCGCGCGACGCCCGCACTGCTCCCTGGTACGGCGGGGCCTCTGTGCCGACTACGAAGGGATGAGCCCACCCATGCCACACGAAGACACCCAGGTGCTGATCGCCGGCGGGGCGGTCGTCGGCCTGTCCGCAGCCCTCTTCCTGGCCCGGTACGGAGTGCGGGTGACGCTCGTCGAGCGCAAGCCCAGCACGCTGCGCCACCCCAGGGCGCGGGTGATCAATCCGCGCACCGTCGAGGTCTACCGTTCTGTCGGCCTGGAAGAGACGATCATCGCCGCCCAATCGCTGACCTCTGACCTGAGCACCAAGACCGTCATCAGGTCCAGGACGCTCAACGACGCCGAGCTGTTCTCCACGCCGATGCGCAACGAGGCGCCCGGGCTCAGCGAGGCCACCCCCTGCGACTGGTGCTCCATCGACCAGAACCGGCTGGAGGAGGTCGTCGCGGAACACGCCGTGAAGTTCGGCGCCGACGTGCGCTACTCCACGGAACTGGTGGCTTTCGACGACGACGGCGAGGGCGTGACGGCGACCGTGCGCGACGCCGACACCGGCAGGGAGCGGCAGATCCGCGCCCGCTACCTCATCGCCGCCGACGGCAGCCGCAGCTCCATCAGGCGCACGCTCGGCATCGGCGTGGCCGGCCCCGGCGTGCTGCAGAACATCGTCAGCATGGTCTTCAAGGCCGACCTCACCGGCCCGCTGCGCGGCAGGGACCTCGGCCTCGGCTACTTCGACGAGCCCGCGCCAGGCACCCGCATGATGCCGCTGGACGGCTCGCGCTGGGTGTTCGTCACCCCCTACGACCCCGCCGCGCACTCGGCCGACGACTTCGACGACGACTGGTGCGTCGAGGTCATCCGCGCCGCCATCGGCGTCCCCGACCTGCGCGTGGACAACATCGAGGTGCAGATCGAGCGGACCGGCGCCAAGGTCCTCGGCTACGAGGTCGCCGCCCAGCTCGCCGACCGCTACCGCCAGGGGCGCGTGCTCCTGGTCGGCGACGCCGCGCACGCCATGCCGCCCACCGGCGCGCTCGGCGCGGCCACCGGCGTGCAGGACGCGCACAACCTCGCCTGGAAGCTGGCCGCCGTCCTGGACGGCAACGCGGGCCCCGCCCTGCTGGACACCTACGAGCAGGAGCGCCGCGCCGTCGCCGGGCACACCATCGACTTCGCCATGAAGACCATGCGCGACCGCACCAGCACCGCGGACGGCGAGGAGAAGCCCGTCAGCTACGCCGCGATCATTCTGGGCTACCGCTACGACTCCGCGGCCGTGCTCGGCGAGGACACCGGCGGCCCTGTCGCGCTGGAGCCGGAGCTGATCGGCGCGCCCGGCACCAGGGCCCCGCACTACGTGCTCGAACGCGACGGCGCCACGCTGTCCACGCTTGACCTGTTCGGCACCGGCCCCGTGCTGCTCACGGGCCCCGGCGGCGGCGCCTGGCAGTCGGCCGCGGCCGGGATCGGGCTGGAGGCCCACACCGTCGGCGGCGCCGAACTGGCCGACCCCGAGGGCCGCTGGGCGCAGGTGTACGGGGTCGGCGCGTCGGGCGCGGTGCTCGTCCGCCCTGACGGTTTCGTCGCCTGGCGCGCCGACGCCCCGCCCGCGGACCCCGAGAGCGCGCTGCGGCAGGTGCTCGGCCGGATCCTCGACCTCGGCTGAGAAGGGCGCACGACATGGACATCGGACTCGCCCTGCCCACGACCGTGCCGGACCTGACGGGGCCCAAGCTGCTGGAGTGGGCCCGCAGGGCCGACCGGCTCGGCTTCAGCACCCTCGGCGTGCTCGACCGCATCGTCTACCCCAACTACGAGTCGCTGCTCGCCCTGACGGCCGCCGCCGCCGTCACCGAGCGGATCAAGCTGGCCACCACGATCCTCATCGCCGCCTGCCGCGACAGCGCCCTGCTGGCCAAACAGGTGGCCACCCTCGACCACCTGTCCGGCGGGCGGCTCGTGCTCGGCCTGGCCTCGGGCGACCGCGAGGACGACTTCGCCGCCACCGGCACCCCGTTCGCGGGCCGGGGCAAGCGGCTCGACACCGTCGTACGGGAGCTGCGCACGGCCTGGTCCGAGGCCAGTCCGGGGCTGAGCCCCAGGCGGCAGCCGCCGCTGCTGATCGGCGGCCACTCCACGGCGGCCATGCGCCGCTCCGCCCGAGTCGGCGACGGCTGGATCGGCGGCGGCAGCTCGGTTTCCCGCTACGCCGACCTGGCCGCCCGCGTGCGCGCCGAGTGGCGGCGGCAAGGGCGGACGGAGGCCCCCAAACTGCTCGCGCTCAGCTACGTCGCGCTCGGCCCCGGCGGGCGCGAGCAGGCCGAAGGCTACCTGAGCGGCTACTACGCCTTCGTCGGGGACAAGGCCGCGATGGTGGTCTCCGGCGTGGCCACCGAGCCGGGGCGGCTGCGCGAGCTCGCCCACGGCTACGCCGAGGCCGGCTGCGACGAGCTGATCCTGCTGCCGTGCTCGGCCGATCCCGGACAAGTCGACCTGATCGCCGATGCGGCGCTGAACTGAGAGCGGGTGTGAGCGGTGCGGGTGCTCTTCACGGCCTGGGCGTGGCCATCCCATCTGTACGCCATGGTTCCCCTGGCCTGGGCGATGCGCGCGGCCGGGCACGAGGTGCTGGTGGCCTGCCAGCCGTCCCTGGTGCCGGCCGCTGAGCGGACCGGCCTGCCGTGCGCCCAGGTCGGCGCGGACGTGGACTCCGTGGACATGGTCCGCGGCTACGCGCTGCCGACCCGGCGCTTCGGCACCCCGGCCGCGACGCCGTCGAACGGGCGCGCCCCGCGCGCGCTGCGCATGTTCCAGGCCAACGCCGAGGCCATGGTCGACGACCTGGTGCGGCTGGTGCGCGAATGGCGGCCGGCGCTGGTCGTCCACGACCCGACGGCCTGGGCGGGCCCGGTCGCGGCGGCCGTGGCGGGGGTGCCCGCCGTCCGCCACCTGTACGGGGCCGACCTCGTCCACCGCGCCCGCCGCTTCCTGCCTGAGCTGCTGGCCCCGATGGGGGAGCGGCACGGGCTGGACGACCTGGACCCGATGGGCGCGGCCACGATCGACCCCTTCCCCTCGGGCGTGCAGGTGGAGGTGGACTACCGGCCGACGCCCATCAGGTACGTGCCGTACAACGGGTCCGGCGCGGCCCCGTTCCTCGGCCCGGCCGTCAAGCCCCGCGTCTGCGTGACCTGGGGCACCACCATGGCCCGCGTGCACGCGCGCCGCTTTCTGGCCGGAGAGGTCGCCAGGGCGCTGGCGGCGCCGGACCTCGAGGTGGTCGTCGCGGTGACCGCCGCGCAGCGCCCGCTCCTCGGGTTCCTGCCCGACGGGGTGCGGGTCGTGGAGGGTGCGCCGCTGCACGCGCTGCTGCCCTCCTGCGACCTGCTGGTCGCGCACGGCGGCGCGGGCACGTCGCTGACCGGCCTGGCCGCCGGGCTGCCGCAGCTTCTGGTGCCCCAGCTTCCCGACCACGACGCGCACGCCACCCGGCTGGTCCGCGCCGGCGTGGCCGCGCACCTGGCCCCCGACGACGCGGGCCCCGCCGAGCTGCGTGAGCACGCGCACCGGCTGCTGCACGACGAGCGGACCAAGGAGGCGGTGCTCCGCCTGCGCCAGGAGATCGCCGACCGGCCCGCCCCCGCCGCCGTGGTCCCGCTCATGGAAGAGCTCGCCGCAGGCCGCACCCTCCAGACCGCCCCAGGCTGATCCCGCGAAGCCGCCGGGCGCCATTTCCCACGAATGCGGGCCGACACCAGTCACCGAAGGCCGATACTTCCCACGAGGCCGACGCCACCCACCGAAAGGTCGACGCCACCCACCGAAAGCGGGCCGATGCGCGAAGCGTCGGCCCGCTTGGCGTTTGCGGGGCCCCGCCGATGGTCCAGCGCGTGTCCACCGAGGCTCCACCGCGCGGGAGCAGCCTGCGCGCATGCGGATCCTCATTTCCACCATCGCGACAGCGGCCCACTTCTACCCGGTCGTGCCGTTCGCCTGGGCCCTGCGCTGCGCGGGCCACGAGGTACGGGTGGCCTGCGAGCCGGGCTTCACCGCCACGGTCACGGCCACCGGCCTGCCCGCCGTCGCCGTCGGCCACGACGTCGACCTGCGCACCTTCTGGCAGGGCGTCGGACTCGAACCGGAGGCCGAAGGCGACCGCCGGCGCATGCGCCTGGAGCGGTCGATGAAGATGTTCACCGGCATCGCCGCGGCGGCCGCCGACGACCTCATCGACCTCGCCCGCGCCTGGCGCCCCGACGCCGTGGTCTTCGAGGCCCGAGGCTACGCCGGCCTCGTCGCCGCCCACAGCGTGGGCGTCCCGGCCATCCGGCACACCTGGGGCATCGACACCAACTACCCCCGCCGCGCCTTCGACCGCCCGTTCCTGGACGACCTGTGCGCCCGCTACGGCCTCACCGGCGTGGACCCCCTGGGCGACCTGACGCTGACGCCCTGCCCGCCCAGCCTCACCGAGCCCGACGACGTCAACCGCGCCTGGATGCGCTACGTGCCCTTCAACGGCTCCGCCGCGCTGCCGCCCTGGCTCGTCCCCGCGCCGCAGCGTCCGCGCGTCTGCGTCACGTGGGGCCACATGTTCTCGCAGATCACCGACAACCTGCACCCCATCACCCAGGCCATCGAGGGCCTGCGGGACCTGCCCGTCGAGGTCGTGGCCGCGATCGCGCCCAGCCAGCGCGGCCTGCTGCCGGACACGCTGCCGCCGCACGTGCGGGTGGCCGAGCAGGTGCCGCTGAACCTGCTGCTGCCCTCCTGCTCCGCCGTGGTCAACGGCGGCGGCGCGGGCACGCTGATGACCGCGCTCACGGCCGGGGTGCCGATGGTCGTGGTGCCCTCGCACACCGACGAGCCCGAGTACGCCGAGCGCATGTCCGCGGCGGGCGCCGCCACCTGGATGACCTACGCCGAGGCCGACGCGGGGACGTTCCGCACGGCGGCGGAAAAGGTACTGGCGGCCCCCTCCTTCAAGGAGGGAGCCGCCAGACTGGCGCAGGAGAACGCGGCGCTGCCGTCGCCCGCCGCCCTGGCGGCCGGCCTGGACGAGCTGATCGCCCAGGCCCGCCGGAGCGGCTGACCCGATCAGGTCCCGCCGGTGACCTCGATGATGGTCCCGGTGATGTTCCCGTTGGCCTCCGAGCCCATGAACACGATGGCTCGGGCCACCTCCTCAGGCGTCGAGATACGGCCCGTGGCGGCCGAGGCCGCCACGTGGCTCATCACCTGCGGGGGAAGAGCACGCCGGGTGGTCTCGGTCGAGGTCGCCCCCGGCGAGACGACGACGCTCAGGATCCCGCTCTTGCCCGTCTCACTGGCCAGCGTGCGGCTGAAGGCGTTGAGACCGGCCTTGCTGGCGATGAACGCCTCCTCCCCGGGGATCCCGGAGCGCACCGACGCCGCGGAGATGAAGACCAACCTTCCCCAGCCGCGCGCCTTCATCGACGGCAGCACCGCCTGCACCGTGTGGAAGGCGCCGTCAAGCTCCTCGCGCAGCTGGCTCTGCCACTCGGCGACCGGCACGTCCTCGAAGGCGCGGAAGGGAATGTGCGGCCCCGACCAGGGGGAGGCGTTGGCGACCAGCACGTCCACACTGCCGTAGGCGGCGATCACGCTGTCCACCGCGGCGGTGATCGAGGCGGGGTCGGCCAGGTCGTACTGCGTGGCCATGGCGGTGCCGCCCGCCTGCTCGATCTCGGCGACAGCGCTCTGCGCGCCGTCCTTGTTGACCCGATAGGTGAGGGCGACCCTGGCCCCCTCCGCGGCGAACAGGCGCGCGGTCGCGCGTCCGATGCCGCTGCTGGCGCCCGTGATGAGCACGCTCTTTCCGGTGAGCCCCAGTTCCATCCGTCACTCCTTTGAAATCGGCACGACGGGCGGAGCCGGCCCGCCGGGACGCCCATGCTGACCGGCGCCACTCGAGCATCACCTGAGCCGCGCTCGCCGTCACCCGATTTCCCCCGGGAGAGCTCGCGCGAGGCTGCTCCAGCGGGGCTGGAGCGATCGTAGAGCTCCTGCCTTCAGCCTCGGCTGTCGGCGGGTCTCGAAGGCCCAGCCGCCCGGCAAACCCGGAGGTGGGATCACATGGCAATGGCGGTCATGCGCGACGAAGCGGCCGCGGCGGTGTTCGAACTGTCCACGGGCGTCCACGCCAGCGCGGTGGTACGTGCGGCGGTCCAGCTCGGCCTGGCCGACGCCGTCAACGACGAACCCGTCACCCTGGAGGAACTCGCGTCGGCCGTCGGCGCGCGGCAGGACACGCTCGGGCGCTTCATGCGGCTGCTCACCGTGTACGGCATCTTCGCCGAGGTCGCGGAGGAGCGCTACGAGCACACCCCCACGTCCAGAGCGCTGCGCTCGGACGCGTCCGACGGCCCCGCGGGGATCATCCGTCTGGGCGGCGACTGGAACTGGATCCTGTGGGGACTGCTGGCCCACTCGATCAAGACGGGCGACAGCGCCTTCCAGGCCCACTACGGCCAGGACATCTTCGCCTACTTCGACCAGAACAGGCAGGCCGGCGAGGCGTTCCAGCACGGCCTGGCCGTCGTCGCCAGGCGCGAGGACCCGATGGTCGCCGACGCGCTGGCCGTCAGCGACGGCGAGCGCGTGATCGAGCTGGCCGGAGGCAAGGGCAACCTGCTGCGCGCCGTGCTGGAGCGCCACCCCGGCGTCACCGGCACGCTCGTCGAGACCGAGCAGGCGCTGGAGACCGTCGACCCGGCGCTGCGCGAGGGCCCGCTGGCCGCGCGCTTCAGCGCCTTCACCGGCGACTGTCAGACGACCGTCCCCGGCGGCGGCGACGTCTACCTGATCAAGCAGACCCTGCACATGTGGAACGACGAGACGTGCCTGCGCGTGCTCGGGAACATCCGCCGCGCCGCGCCCCCCGGCGCCCGCGTGGTCGTCGTCGAGCAGCTGCTGACCGGCGGTCCCGGCGAGCGGCGGGCCCGCCTGATGGACGTGCACATGCTCCTGGTCGCCGGCGGCAAGGAGCGCACCGAGAAGGAGTTCGCCGAGCTGTTCCACCGCGCCGGCCTCAGCTTCGGCGGCGTCCGCGGGGAGGCGGGCGACCTGCGGCTGATCGAGGCCGTGACGCCCGAGGCCTGACCCGACCACCACTTGAGAAGGAGCCCTCATGGCAACGGACGCACCGATCAGCACACCGGCCGACATCTTCCGGCTGGCCAACATGTACGCGATGTCCAAGGTCGTGCTCACCGCCGCCGAGCTGGACCTGTTCACCGCGCTCAAGGACACCCCGGCCAGCGCCGAGGAGGTGCGCGAGCGCCTCGGCCTGCACCCGCGCGCCACCAAGCAGTGGCTGGACGCCCTGGTCGTCACCGGCCTGCTCCAGCGTGAGAACGGCCGCTACGCCAACAGCCCGGCCGCGGCCCGCTTCCTGGTCCGCGGCGCCCCCGCCTACGTCGGCGGGTTCCTGTCGCGCTCGGGCGAGATGCTCTACCCGGCGTGGGGCAAGTTCGCCGACACGCTGCGCACCGGAGCGCCGCAGGCCAACGACGGCGACTTCCGGCTGCTGCTCGACAAGCCCGGGTTCCTGGACCGGTTCCTGACCATGATGGACTCGCTGAGCGGTCACCTCGGCCCCGAGCTGGCCAAGGCCTACGACTGGACCGCGCACGACTCCGTGGCCGACGTCGGCGGCGCCCGGGGCAACCTCGTCTCCCACCTGGTCAAGGCCCACCTGCACCTCAAGGGCATGGTCTTCGACCTGCCGCAGATGGAGCCCAAGTTCGACGAGCACATGGCCGCGCTCGGGCTGACGGGGCGGGCCGCGTTCGTGCCCGGCGACTTCTTCAACGACCCGATGCCGCAGGCCGACGTCCTGATCATGGGGCACGTCCTGCACGACTGGTCGGAGGAGGAGCGGCGGATGCTCGTCGGCAAGGCGTACCAGGCGCTGGCGCCGGGCGGGGTGCTGCTCGTCTACGACCGCATGATCGAGGAGGAGCCGGCCGACGCCGAGAACCTCCTGGTGAGCCTGCACATGATCCTCACCACGACCGACGGGACGGAGTACACGCCGGGCGAGTGCCAGGCGTGGATGCGGGAGGCGGGCTTCCAGGACAGCTCCGTCCAGCCGCTGGGCCCCACGGACACGCTCATCATCGCGACCAAGTAGGGAGATCACCTTGCACAGAACGCTCATCGTCGCGCACATGGAAGCCTCGCACGCCGACGCCATCGCGAATATCTTCGCCGACTCCGACGCGACGGACCTGCCGCACCTGATCGGCGTCTCCCGCAGGACCCTCTTCCGCTTCCACGACCTGTACTTCCACCTGGTCGAGGCCGACCAGGACATCAAGCCGGACCTGGACAAGGCCCGCAACCACCCGCTCTACCTGGACGTCAGCCAGCGGTTGTCGGAGCACGTCAGCCCGTACGACCCGAACTGGCAGGAGCCCAAGGACGCCATGGCCATCCCCTTCTACACCTGGGAGAGTCGATGACCGAGAACCACAAGATCGTCCACATCGACGACGTCGAGCCCAACCGCCGCCGAGGCGGCGACCTGCGGGTGCTGCTCAGCCCGAAGACCGTCGGCTCGAAGACGGGCTTCATGGGCGTGACGCTGCTCAAGCCGGGGGAGTCGGTGGCCGAGCACTACCACCCCTACTCCGACGAGTACATGTTCATCGCCCGCGGCACCATCGTCTGCCGCCTGGACGGCGAGGACGTCAAGATGCGCGCCGACGAGGCCGTCATGGTGCCGAAGTTCACCCGGCACCGCGTCGAGAACACCGGTACGGAGGACGCGCTCATCGTCTTCCACCTGTGCCCGCTGGCCCCCCGCCCCGAGCTGGGGCACGTCGACACAGAAGAACGAGCGGGAGAGGCCTGATGCGATCCGCCCGCGTCGTGGTCACCGGGATCGGCGTCGTCGCTCCCGGCGACCCGGGCACCAAGGCCTTCTGGGAGATGCTCACGGCGGGCCGCACGGCGACGCGTACCATCACCTTCTTCGATCCGTCGGGATTTCGCTCGCGGATGGCCGCCGAGTGCGACTTCGACCCGGCGGCCGAGGGCCTGACGCAGCAGGAGATCCGCAGGATGGACCGCGCCGCGCAGCTCGGCGTGGTCGCGGCCAGGGAGGCCTGGGCCGACAGCGGCCTGGGCGAGGTCGCGCCCGAGCGGATGAGCGTCAGCCTGGGCAGCGCCGTGGGCAGCACGATGAGCCTGGAAGAGGAGTACGTCGTCCTGAGCGACGGCGGCCGTCGGTGGCTGGTGGACCACGAGTACGGCGTGCCGCACCTGTACGGGTTCATGGCGCCCAGCACCCTGGCCGCCGAGGTGGCCTGGAGCTGCGGGGCCGAGGGCCAGGTCGGGGTGATCTCGACCGGCTGCACCTCGGGCCTGGACGCCATCGGCCTCGGCGCCCGCCTCATCAGGCAGGGCTCCGCCGACGTCGTGGTGGCCGGGGCGACCGACGCGCCGATCTCGCCGATCACCTCCGCCTGCTTCGACGCCATCAAGGCCACCTCGCCCAACAACGACGACCCCGAGCACGCCTCGCGCCCGTTCGACATGAACAGGGACGGGTTCGTTCTCGGCGAGGGCGCGGCCGTGCTGGTGCTGGAGGAGATGGAGGTGGCGCGCCGGCGCGGCGCGACGATCTACGGCGAGATCGCCGGCTACGCCTCGCGCAGCAACGCCTTCCACATGACCGGCCTCAAACCGGACGGCAGGGAGATGGCCGAGTCCATCCGCGCCGCGCTGGAGGAGGCCAGGCTCGACCCGTCGGACATCGACTACATCAACGCCCACGGCTCCGGCACCAAGCAGAACGACCGGCACGAGACGGCCGCCTTCAAGCGGGCCCTGGGGCAGCGCGCCCACGAGGTGCCGGTCAGCTCGATCAAGTCGATGGTCGGCCACTCGCTGGGCGCGATCGGCGCGATCGAGGCGGCGGCCTGCCTGCTGGCGATGCGCGACAACGTGGTGCCGCCCACGGCCAACCTGCACACCCCTGACCCGGAGTGCGACCTGGACTACGTGCCGCTGACCGCCAGGGACCAGCAGGTGGACGCGGTGCTGAGCGTGGGCAGCGGGTTCGGCGGCTTCCAGACCGCCATGGTGCTGGGACGGGGAGAGCGATGAGCGCGGTGACCGGGATAGGGGTGGTGGCGCCCAACGGCGACCGCCTGGAGGACTACTGGGAGGCCGTCCTGGACGGCCGGACCGGGCTGGGGCCGATCACCCACTTCGACGCCGGCGGCTACCCGGTCACCAGGGGCGGCGAGTCGTCGTTCACCGCCAAGGGCCGGGTTCCCGGCAGGCTCGTCGCCGAGACCGACCGCTTCACCCACATGGCGCTGGCGGCGGCCGAGATGGCGCTCGCCGACGCCGGCGTGGACCCCGCGGACCTGCCCGAGTACGAGATGGCGGTGACCACGGCCAGCTCCTCGGGCGGCACCGACTTCGGGCAGCGGGAGATCGAGAAGTTGTGGCGGCACGGGCCCAGGCACGTGGGCGCCTACCAGTCCATCGCCTGGTTCTACGCGGCCAGCACCGGCCAGATCGCCATCCGGCACAAGATGCGTGGCCCGTGCGGCGTCGTCTGCGCCGAGCAGGCGGGCGGCCTGGACGCGGTGGCGCAGTCGAGCCGGCTGCTGCGCGGCGGCGTGAAGCTGGCGCTGGCGGGCGGCACCGACGCCTCGTTGTGCCCGTACGGGCTGGTCGCGCAGCTCAGCAACGGCAGGCTCAGCCCGACCGGGGAGTTCCTGCCCTTCGACGCCCGCGCGGACGGCTATCTGCCGGGCGAGGGCGGGGCGATGCTCGCCATCGAGCCCACCGACACCAATAAACCGATTTATGGATATATAGCCGGTCACGCGGCGACGTTCGATCCGCCGCCGTGGTCCGACCGGCCCCCGGCGCTGCGCCGCGCCATCGCGCTCGCCCTGGCCGACGCCGCAATCCGGCCCGGCGACGTCGACGTCGTCTTCGCCGACGCGGCCGGGGTGCCCGAACTCGACCGCCAGGAGGCCGAGGCGATCAACGAGGTGTTCGGGCCGATGGCCGTGCCGGTCACCGCGCCGAAGACCATGACCGGCCGGCTGTACGCGGGCGGCGCCGCGCTCGACCTGGCCACCGCGCTGCTCGCGCTGCGCGACCAGGTCATCCCGCCCACGGTCGGCATCACCAGCCCCGTCGAAGGGTTCGGCCTCGACCTCGTCCGCGACACGCCCAGGCAGGCGCCGCTGCGCGCGGCACTGGTGCTGGCCAGGGGCTACGGCGGGTTCAACTCGGCAATCGTCGTCGACACGCGAAGGACATGACCATGGCCGCACACACAGAAAACCAGATCGTCATCTCCGCGCCGATGGAGGTCGTCTGGACGATGACCAACGACGTGGAGAACTGGCCGCAGCTCTTCAGCGAGTACGCCTCCGCCGAGATCCTGGAGCGCTCGGGCGAGACCGTCCGCTTCCGGCTCACCATGCACCCCGACGCCGACGGCAACGCCTGGAGCTGGGTCTCGGAGCGGACCACCGACCCGATCACCAGGACCGTGCGGGCCCACCGGGTGGAGACCGGCTGGTTCGAGTACATGCACATCGCCTGGGACTACACCGAGGTGGACTGCGGCGTGCTGATGCGCTGGAAGCAGGACTTCACGATGAAGCCGCAGTCGCCGCTGGACGACGCGGCGATGGAGGCCAGGATCAACCGCAACACCGTCGTCCAGCTCGACCTGATCAGGCGCCGCGTGGAAGCCGCCGCGGCCCAAGTGGCGCGATGATCTCCCTGCTGATCCCGCTGGCCCTGGCCGGAGGCGGCCTGGCCGCGGGGGTCATGCTCTCGACCGTCATCGGCATCGAGCCCTACACCAAGGCCATGCCCTACGACGGGTACGTGCGCACGATCAGCTTCCTGTGGCCGCGCTACGACCCGCTCATGCCCATCGTCAACGCGATCGCGTTCCTGGCCAACGGCGGCCTGGCGTTCCTGGTCCCGTCCACGGGCGCCCGCGCCCTCTACACCGCGGCCGCGGTGCTGCTCGCGCTCGTCATGGGCATCTCGGTCGTCAAGAACGTGCCGATCAACAAGTACGTCACGTCGCTGGACCCCGGAGACCAGCCGGCCGACTGGGCCGCGCGGGACCCCAGAGTCCAGTGGCGCACCTGGAACCTCATCCGCACCGTGCTCGTCCTGGCCGCGCTGACGGCCAGCGGCGCGGGCGCGGCAACCCTGATGTGACATCGGAGGACCCATGCGACTCGACGGCAAGAAGGCCTTGGTCACCGGCGGCGCCAGAGGCATCGGCCGGGCCATCGTGCTGGACCTGGCACGGGCGGGCGCGAGCGTCGTCACCTGCACCCGGCAGGGCGGCGAGGCAGCGCAGACCCTGGTCAAGGAGCTGCAGGCGATCGGCGGCGAGCACCACGTCGCCACCGCCGACGTGACCAAGCAGGAGGACATCGACACCCTGGTCGGCGAGTGCGAGCGCCGCTGGGGCCGGATCGACATCGTGGTGAACAACGCGGGCGCGATCAGCCACGTCCCGTTCGCCGAGCTGCAGGCGGAGGAGTGGCACCGGGTCGTCAACACGGGGCTGACCGCCACCGCCATGGTCATCCAGCGGGCGCTGCCGCTGATGGGCCAGGGCGGCTCGATCGTCAACATCGGCTCGAAGGTGGCCACCGTCGGCATCCCGCTGCGGGCCCACTACACGGCCGCCAAGGCCGGGCTCATCGGCCTGACCAGGTCGCTGACCAAGGAGCTCGGCGAGCGCGGCATCCGCGTCAACCTGGTCGCGCCGGGACCGGTCGAGACCGAGGCGGGCGTGCCCGACGAGGTACGCGAGCGCTACCGGCGTCTCATCGCCCTGGGCCGGATGGGCCGCCCCGAGGAGATCGCCACCGTGGTGACCTTCCTGGCCGGCGACCTGTCGGCGTTCATCAACGGCGAGACCATCAACGTGGACGGCGGGATCTGACGATGACCTTCCGAGTGATGTTGCGCATGCAGATCAAACCGGGCGTCGAGGGCGAGTTCGAGCAGACCTGGCTGCGGGTCGGCAAGGCGATCACCGAGCACCCCGCCAACCAGGGCCAGTGGCTCTCGAAGAGCACCGAGGAAGAGGGCATCTACTACATCGTCAGCGACTGGGACGACGAGCCCCGCTTCCGCGAGTTCGAGACCAGCGAGCAGCACCTGAACCACCGGGTCCAGCTCCACCCGTACCGGTCGGGCGGGTCCATGGTCACGATGGACGTGGTCTACGCCATGGACCCCGTGGCACGGGCATGAGCAGCCCGAGGGTGCGGGTGCTCGTCTACGCCGAGGCGCCCGAGAACTCCCACGGCGACCTCGCCGAGGCCTACCACCACATCAGCCGCGAGCTGTCGGGCACGCCCGGCCTGCTCGGCAACGAACTGTTGCGCTCGCTCACCCAGCCGGGCGGGTTCGTGGTGATGAGCGAGTGGGACAGCCTGGAGTCCTTCCGCACGTGGGAGGAGGGAACGCGGCACCGGCAGACGACCGCCCCGCTGCGTTCCTTCCAGGACACCTCGCGCGGGCCGAGCTTCGGCCTCTACACCGTCGCCGCCGCCTACGAGGAGGAGCGCTCATGATGTACGCCGGCAAGCGGGTGCTGGTCACCGGCGGGTCGCGCGGCATCGGCGCGGCCACCGCCCGCGCCCTGGCCGCCGCCGGGGCGCGCGTGGTGGCCTGCCACCGCGGCGCGCCCGCCGACCTCCCGTACGAGCTCGTCACCGCCGACGTCACCCAAGAGGCGGACGTGACCGCGCTCGTCGAGACCTGCCGGCGGCGTCTGGGCGGCCTCGACGTGCTGGTCAACAACGCCGGGGTCGACGGCATGTGCCCCGTGGACAAGCTTGACCCCGACCAGTGGCACGAGATCATGGACGCCAACCTGACCTCCGTCTACCTGGTCACCAGGCACGCGCTGGGCCTGCTGTCCGACGGCGCCTCGGTGGTCAACCTCAGCGCGTCCGTCGCGCTGCGCGGCCGTCCCGCCAGCGCCCACTACACCGCGTCCAAGGCCGCGCTCATCGGGCTCACCCGCACGCTCGCCCGCGAGCTCGGCCCGCGCGGCATCAGGGTGAACGCGGTCGCGCCCGGCGTCGTCGACGCGCAAGGCCCGGGCGAGGGCCCGCCGCCGCACCTGCGCGAGCGGCTGGCCGGCATGACCGCGCTGGGGCGGCTCGGCACCGCGGAAGAGGTGGCGCAGGCCGTGCTCTTCCTGGCCGGGGACCAGTCCCGCTACATCACCGGAACCACGCTCAACGTCGATGGAGGAATGTGATGACGTACGCCGCGATCACCTACCGGGTCAAGCCGGGGCACGAGGACGAGATCGCCGAGATCTTCCAGAACTTCAAGCGGCTGGGCACCTCGGTCCTGCGCGACGAGGAGGGCAACGAGGTGGGCCGGCTGCTCGGCACCGCCGTGTTCATCAAGGACGACTTCATGGTCAGGGTCATCCACTACGAGGGCACACTGGAGGCCGTCTCCAAGACGATGGCAAAGCACGGCGGCGTGCACTCGCTGGAGGCCAAACTCGCCCCCTACCTGCAGCAGCAGCGTGACACCAGCACGACGGAGGCGTTCGGCTCCTACTTCCGCAACGCCACCATGCGCTGCATCTCCCAGTTGTCGGCCGACACCCAGCCCGCGGAGGCGTCATGAGCCTGGCCGTGGTCGGACTCGGCGCGATGGGCGCGGGCATGGCCACACGCCTGCTGCAGTCCGGCTTCCCGCTCACCGTGCACAACAGGACGGCCGCCAAGGCCGAGCCGCTGATCCAGGCGGGCGCCGTCTGGGCGGCGCAGCCGCAGGACGCCGCCGGAGACAACGACGTCGTCCTGCTCAGCCTGGCCGATGAGCAGGCCGTGGAGGAGACGCTGTTCGAGCGGATGCTCCCGGCGCTCAAGCCCGGCACCGTCGTCGTCGACACCACCACCACCTCGGCCGCCTACGCCGCCGCGGCGGCCGAGCGGCTGGCCGCCCACGGGGTGCGCCGGGTGGAGTTGTGCCTGATCGGCAACCCGGCCATGGCCGCCCAGGGCAAGCTGCGCCTGTTCGCGGCCGGTGACCAGCGGGACGTGGCCGAGATCGAGCACGTCCTGACGGCCATCGGCGGGGAACTGCGCTACCTGGGCCCGCCCGGCATGGCGTGCACCATGAAGCTCGCCTTCAACCTGCTGCTCGGCGTGCAGACCGTCGGCCTGGCCGAGGCGGTCGCGCTCGGCGTGCGGGCGGGGCTCGACCGCACCATGCTGATCAACGCGATCACGGGCAGCGCGTTCTGCTCGCCGGCCCTGGCCTTCCGCGCCGCGTTCATGCGCGACGGCTCCTACGAGCCGGCCGCCTTCCGCGCCCGGCTCATGGCCAAGGACCTGCACCTGGCCGCCTCCGACGCCGACGCGGGCGGGCTGAGCCTGCCGGTGTGCTCGCGGGCGGCCGAACGGCTGGACGAGGCGGTCGCCGCGGGCCGAGGCGACGAGGACAGCGCGGTGGTCGTGGAGACCGCCCTGGCCGCGCGATGAGGATTCTCGTCACCGGCGGCGCCGGGTTCATCGGCTCGCACTTCGTCCGCACGGCCGCCGCGGAGCGGATCACGGTCCTGGACCGGCTGACCTACGCCGCCGACCCGGCCAACCTGGACGGCGCCGACTGCGAGGTCGTCGAGGGCGACATCTGCGACGCCGGCCTGCTGCGCAGGATCGTGCCCGGCCACGACCTCGTGGTCAACTTCGCGGCCGAGTCGCACGTCGACCGGTCGATCGAAGGGGCCGCGGAGTTCGTGCGCACCAACGTCCTCGGCGTCCAGGCGCTCATGCGGGCCTGCCTGGACGCCGAGGTCCCCAAGGTGGTGCACGTGTCCACCGACGAGGTGTACGGCAGCATCGAGACGGGCTCGTGGGAGGAGCAGGCGCCGCTGCGCCCGCGTTCGCCGTACGCGGCCTCGAAGGCCGGCGGCGACCTGGTCGCCCTGGCCGACGCGACCACGCACGGGCTGCCCGTCGTGATCACCCGGTGCGGCAACACCTACGGCCCCCGCCAGTTCCCCGAGAAGATCATCCCCCTGTTCGTCACGAACCTGCTCACCGGCCGCAAGGTCCCCCTCTACGGCGACGGCGGCAACGTCAGGGAGTGGATCCACGTCGACGACCACTGCCGGGCGATCAGGATCGTCGCCGAGCACGGCGTGCCCGGCGAGGTCTACAACGTGGCCGGCAGCACCTCGCTCACCAACCTGGAACTCACCGGGCGGCTGCTGGCCGCCGTCGGCGCGGACTGGGACATGGTGGAGCGGGTGGCCGACAGGAAGGGACACGACCGCCGCTACTCGCTGGACGACGCCAAGCTGCGCGCCCTCGGCTACCGGCCGGGTGTCGACTTCGAGCGGGGCCTGGCCGAGACCGTCCGCTGGTATGCGGACAACCCGTCCTGGTGGAAGGAGAAGCGTTAGGCCAGGATCTCCCACCAGCCGTCAACGGACGGCGCGGCTGCGGCGTCGACGGCCTCGCCCGGCCGGGGCACGACGATCTTCACGTCCCGCGCCTTGGCCTCGCGCCACAGCCGCTCCACCGGCTCCGCCCACGGGTGCAGGGCCAGCGTGAACGTGGCCCAGTGCACCGGCAGCAGCAGCTCGCCGCCCAGGTCGAGGTGGGCGGTGATGGCCTCCTCCGGGTTCATGTGGATGTCCGGCCAGGCGGGGCTGTAGGCGCCGATCGGCATCAACGTCAGATCGAACGGCCCGTGCTGCGACCCGATGCCCCGGTAACCCCGGAAGTAGCCGGAGTCGCCCGCGTAGAAGACGCGCTTGCTCGCGCCTGTCACCACCCACGAGCCCCACAGCGTGTCGTTGCGGCTGAACGTGCGCCCCGAGAAGTGCCTGGCCGCCGTCGCGACGAAACGCAGCCCCGCGACCGAGGTCTCCTCCTCCCAGTCGAGCTCGATGATCCGGTACGCGGGCACGCCCCACCGCTCCAGGTGCGCCCCGATGCCCAGCGGCACCAGGAACGGGGCCTTCTGCGTGCGCGTCAGCGACCTGACGGTGGCCATGTC
This sequence comes from Nonomuraea purpurea, assembly GCF_042650645.1. Classification (NCBI taxonomy): domain Bacteria; kingdom Bacillati; phylum Actinomycetota; class Actinomycetes; order Streptosporangiales; family Streptosporangiaceae; genus Nonomuraea; species Nonomuraea purpurea. The sequence goes on along the minus strand of NZ_JBHSBI010000003.1, from coordinate 340,701 downwards.
GAGGTGGTCGTAGTGGTCGTGCGAGATCGCGATCGCGTCGACCTGCGGCAGCTCGATCAGCTCCACGGGCACCGGGTGGTGCCGCTTCGGGCCGACGAGCTGCGAGGGGGAGGGGCGCCTGCTCCACACCGGGTCGAACAGCACCCGCCTGCCCTCCAGCTCCACCAGCGTGGAGGCGTGGCCGTACCAGGTGGCGCGCAGGCCGTCGGCGGGCGGCGCATCGGACGGCGGGATGCGCATCGGGATCAGACCGGCGGGGCGGCGCTGCTGCCTGTCCTTGGCCAGCTCGCCGACCAGGCCGACGGGCGGGGTGGTCATCATGGTCGTCGGCTCGGGCATCGGATTGGCGAACGCGCCGTTGACGAACTGCGGCGAACGCCGGATCCTGGCGACCCGGTCGGGGCCCGAGGTCAGAGGTCGCACGCCCAGCTCGGCGGGCACCTCACGCAACACCCAGCCGGCCGCGGCCAGGGCCACGCCACCTGCGAGGACCCTGCGTGCCTTTCCTGCCATCGCCACACTCCCTGTAAGTCCGTTCAACCCGTCGTGTTTCCCGACCTACGATATATCGCGATAGGTCAGGTTGCTTGATCACCCCGCTGACTGGATCGGTGTCGCCGTTCGTTCCTGGCCACGGCGGCGCGGAGCGCTCTGGGCGCCAAGTAGCGGTGGACGGGGGACAACGTCCTCCACACCCCGTGGCCCAGGTGCCGGTCATGGCGCAGGAAGGTTCCCAGCGACACCCGCCCATCGGCTGCCCGCAGGACCAGGTTGGCGGTCAGGAACCAGGAGGCGGCCTCAAGCCGGATCCAGTCCTGGCCGCGTGCGGTGATCCGCCATCCGGCCACCGTCTCCGGCGACCGCCCCCGGCTGAGCCGGAGCCCGAGGAAACCGCGCCAGATCAGTCGCTCCCCGGCGTTGGGGACGTCGCCGAACGTCGTCCGAGCCCACTGCTCCGGCGTCGCCTCGGCGTCGGTGGACAGGGTGAAGCAGTCGGCGTAGTGGAGGTCGGGCAACGAGCTGAGAGTGCGGACGGATTCGGGGACATTGTCCACCCCCACGGCGCAGTCCATGCCGTCGAGGTCCCGCGCGTGTTCCGACCTGAGAAGCCTCATGAGAGCGACCGCCTTCATGTATACGCCACCGTATAAACTGAGGTTAGACCCCTGTATACGGTGGCGTATATAGGGCGGAGAAGTGGGGTGGGACACAGTGGGCGTCATACGCACCCAGCGTGAGCGATGGGTTGAAGAGGGGCTGCGGGCGCTGGCCGCCGGTGGCCCGGACGCCGTCCGCGTCGAGGCGCTGGCCAAGAGGCTCGGCGTGACGAAAGGCGGCTTCTACGGGTACTTCGCCGACCGCGACGCGCTGCTGAAGGCGATGCTGGACGCCTGGGAACGGGAGAGCACCGACGAGGTGCTCGAGCGCGTCGAGCGCGAGGGCGGCGACCCGAGGACCAAGATCCAGCGTGCGGGCATGCTCACCTTCTCCAGCGACCGCCTGCTGCCCATCGACCTCGCGGTCCGCGACTGGGCCAGGCGCGACGCGGCGGTCGCCGAACGTCTGCGACGGGTGGACGACAGGCGCATGGAACTGCTGCGCGAGATGATCGGCACCTTCTGCTCCGATGCCGACGAGGTCGAGGCCCGCAGCATGCTCGCCTTCTGCCTGGCCATCGGCCTGCACTTCCTCGCCGCCGGCCACGGCGACCGCACCCGGGCCCAGGTCCTCGCCCGCGCGAACGACCTGCTGTTCGACCGCCCTGACGAAGACCGCTGAGCCCCTTACCGCGCCGGCGCCTCTTTCCGGCCGGAAGAGCGGTCATGGCCTTTCTAGGCGATTGCCGGGAAGCCCGTCTTCGACCAGATGGCGTGGGAGGCCGCCTCCGGGTCGTCGACGTCGGAGGGCGTGACGTCGAACAGGTGTGTCGTGGCGACGCCCGCCTCGTAACGCGGCCATCCGGGGTCGCCCGTGGTGGCGAAGCCGAGCCAGGCCGTGCGGAACTGCTCCGACAGGCCCGGCAGGTCGGGCGAGTCGCCGGACAACATCGTCGCCATCTGGTCGCTCACGTTCCCGAACGTGAGCGGCACGTCCAGCATGTGGCAGGCCTTGAAGGTCGGCGACGGCGCCCAGGTCAGCTCGTAGGCGTACGTCGTCCCTGTGTGGGCGTCGGCCAGGAGGGCGCTCGGCATGCGGAACATCCAGTCGGACATCAGCCGTACGTACAGGTCATCGTCGGATATGTCGGGATGTGTGGTGCGGTAGGCGGACTCGGCGCCCGAGGGGGCGAGGGCGTCCATGGCGGGAGCGAGCCCGGCGCTCCAGCCGCCGCTCATGGCGTGCACCATCTGGTACTCGTCCCGGGTGTAACCCACGATCAGATCGACGTCGCGCCCGGCGCCCGCCGCGAGGGCGTTCCACGGGGTGTCGGGCAGGACCTCGCCGTCCACCACGGGGGCGAAGGCGAGCCCGGCGAAGCCCATGGGCCCCCATTTAGCGAAATTCCCGGTTATGTCCTCGTTGGCGATGGCTTCCGACACCGCCACCAACTCCTCCGGCGCACTGTCACGCAGGGACCCGATCCGCCCCGAGATCTCCCGTGTGACACGCTCGGCATGAGCGGGTGTGAAGTAAACCCCGCAGACGCTCTGCGCGATCGCCCGCCCGAACAACCCGTCGGCCATCGGCATCGCCAGCAGCGACGCGATCGAGACCGCCCCCGCCGACTGACCGAACACCGTTACCCTGCCAGGATCGCCGCCGAACGCCGCGATGTTGCCCTGCACCCACCGCAACGCCGCCACCTGGTCCAGGAACGCCCTGTTGCCGGGCGCGCCGGGAACATGGCCGAAGCCCTCGAACCCGACCCGGTAGTTGAACGTCACCACCACGACGCCCTGCCCCGCCAGCCTGCCGCCGTCGTGCAGGGGCAGGTCGGCGGAGCCGAAGCGGAACGCGCCGCCGTAGATCCATACCATCACCGGCAGGCCGGAGCCGCCCGCGTCGGGGGTCCAGACGTTCACGGTGAGGATGTCGAGGCCGTCGTCAGGGTTCCACGAGGGCGCGCCGGGCATCATCGGCGCCTGCGGTGGACGGGGGCCGAACCGGTCGGCGGCCAGCACACCGTCCCATGGATCGGGCGGGACGGGCGCGGCGAACCTGAGCGGGCCGAACGGCGCCTTCGCGAAGGGTATGCCCTTGAAGACCGTGACACCGTCCTGTCCCGTCGTTCCCCTCACCCTGCCGCCGTCCTGTCCCGTCGTTCCCCTCACCCTGCCGCCGTCAATCCTGATCATTGGCTGTCCTTCCTCGGCTCATGGTCGTTGATCTTCAGTTTCCTCCTCCCTCTCCTCGCCCCTGCGCGTGGGGAAGGGCCAGGGATTGGGGCGGCAGCGGCCGAGCGACTTCGACTGCTGCGTCATGACCGGGGCGAGGCGCCCGGCGCCGGGGCAGGGCAGGTGGTCGTGTCCGAGGCTGTGGCCGACCTCGTGGCTGATGACGTACTGGCGGTAGGCGGCCAGGTCCCCCTCGTACTGCGGCACTCCCTTCGCCCAGCGCAGGGCGTTGATGACGGAACGGGTGCCGTTCCAGCAGGACAGTTCGCCGCCGGTGCGCAGCGGGAGGCACTGGCTGATGGTCAGGCCGGGGCTCGACAGGGCGACCCGGACGTGGACCGGGCCTTGGTCGACCCGCTGGAAGCGGGCCCAGCCGCGTACGTCGTTGAGCGTGCGGTGAACCTCGGCGGCGAAGGCGTCCGGGTCGAACGGCAGGCCGCGCTCCACCTCCACCAGGTACCGCACCACCGCGCCCCGGCCCGGCCTCGGGGGCGCCTCGCCGCGCACGACCGCATACCTGCCCGAGGCCTCGAACGGCACCCGAACCTCCTGCGCCGGACGCCGGCGCGGCATCATGGGCGGCGTCGGCTCGGCCTGGTTGAGCGGGGCAGAGGCGAGCGGGGCAGGGGCGAGCGGCGGGGCGGGCGTCGCGGAGCCGCATCCGGCCACGAGCATGAGCAGCAGCAACAGCGGCCCGAACAGCGGCATCGTGGCCTCCCCACGGCGACACGGTGGGGAGGAAATCGATCATACGTCCTGTAATTGGTGAGGTTGCGGCAGGCCCGCTCGGGTCACCCGATGGCGGGTGCGTAGGGGGTGATGTCCAGCGGCGGCTCCTCGCCGAGGGCCAGCGCGGCGGCGATGCGGCCGGTGAACGGGCCCGCCGTCAGACCGTACGCGCTCAGGCCCGTCGCCACCACCACGCGGTGGCTGAGCGGACCGATGAGGGCGGGACCGGGGGCGTACACCGGACGCAGCCCCACCCGGACCTCCGACACCGTCGCGCCGAACAGTCCCGGTGCGATCCGCAGGCCCGCCTCGATCACCTCCTGGAGGCCGCCCATGGTGACCCGGGGCGCGAAGCCCACGTCCTCCACGGTCGCCCCGATCACGACCCGCGCGTCGGGGAAGCCCAGCAGGTACGGGCCGACATTGGGCAGCACCATCGGCCACCAGGCCGTGTCCACCCCCTCCAAGGTGGCGTGCAGGATCTGCCCGCGCCTGGGGAACACCGGCAGCTCCACACCCAGCGGACGGCACACCTCACCCGTCCACGCCCCGGCGGCGACGATCACCGCGTCGGCCTCCAGCGGGACGCCCTCGCCGGTGAACGTCCTGATGCCGGTCGGGGCGGGCGGGGGTGTGCCGGGGCTGAGGGGAGCGGCCTGCCGCCACGACGCGCCCCCCGCGCTCCCGACTGCTCCGGCTTGCGTTCGGGACCCGGGCTCGGCAGGCGCGCCCGGCTCGCCGTCCATCGAGCCGGGGACGGGGTGCAGGTGTACCTGCCCGTCGGGGGTGAGCGTCGCGGCGGCCGTCCGCACCTCGGCTCCCCGGGCGACGGCGGCATTCAGGAGCGCGTCGCGGACCGCGCACCCGTCCACCCGGGCGGCGCCCGGCACCAGGAGCGCGCTCAGCGTGTCCGACAGCGGCGGGAACAACTCGGACGGCGTGTCCACATCGGTGACCTCGCCCATCTCGGGCGCGTCGAGGTAACGGCGGCGCAGCAGGGCCCGCACCGGCTCCAGATCGGCCGGGTCCTCGGCCACGAGCAGCGCGCCCACCTTGGCGTACCCGATGTCCTCGCCCAGCTCCTCGACCAGCCCCGGATAGTGGCGGGCGCCCTCGCGGGTCAACTGGTACCAGTCGTCGTCCTCGGGATGGTCCACCCACGGGCACACGATGCCCGCGCCCGCCTGCGTCGCCTCACCCGGGTACGCGCCGTCCACCACCGTCACCGTCGCTCCGCGACCGGTCAGGTAGTAGGCCGCGCCGGCTCCGACGATGCCGCTTCCGATCACCACAACACGCATGAATCAATGATCGCAGCCGAGGTGAGCTGGGCCGATGCCGGGTTCGCCCCGCTACCTGGCGACCTGCCAGCCGTGGGTTTTCATCAGCCGGGCCGCCACCCGGGCGAACCGGTCGGGGTCGAGCACGGCCCCCTCCCGCCGGATGTCGTCCTCGTCGAGGACGAAGACGCGGTCCAGCCGTACATACGACGTCCGGCCGTCCCGCTCCCATGCTCCCAGTTCCAGCCAGTCGGGATCGTCGTCGCCCTTGCTGGACAACATCAGGCCCAGCAGCCGGCGCCCGGTGCGGCCCACGATCAGCAGCGGGCGGTCCTTGCCCCGCTCCGGATCCTCCTCGTACGGCACCCAGGCCCAGACGATCTCCCCCGGATCGGCGAGGCCGTCGAGGTCGGGGGAGTAGGCCAGGGTGGCGGGGGAGCTGAGGGAATGGATCTCGCGTACCGCGCCCCGGGCGGGCCGGGGGTCCTCACCTAGATCTCGCATTGCTGGAGCCTACGGCCCCTGCCGGACGGAAATCCACCGGGGTCGCCTGCAGCTCGACCTCAAGGTCTCTCCTCTAGAATCTGATTCTGTGTCGTCGACGTCAGTGTTCTCCCCGCCCGCCACGTTCTTCGCGGACGAGCCGTTCTTCACCCAGAAGCAGGGCGAACTCGTGCCCGCCCCGCACGCCCGCGGCCCCTGGTCGCCCGACATGCTCCACGGCCGCCTGCTCGGCGGGCTGGCCGCCCGCGCCATCGAGCGCGACCACGCCCAGCCGGGGCTGCGCTTCGCCCGGCTGACCGTCGACCTGTTCCGCAACAGCCCGATGCTCCCGGTGACGGTGGAGACCTCCCTGGTCAGGGACGGACGCCGGATCCGGGTGGCCGACGCGACGATCTCCACCGACCAGGGGGTGATCGGGCGGGCCAGCGCCGTCATGCTGCGGCAGAGCGACCAGCCGGACGGCCGCCAGTCGATCGTGACACCCTCCTGGGACGAACGCCCGCCACAGAGCCCGCCGGCACGCGAAGAAGGATGGACGCCGCCCTTCGAGTTGTGGCGGCTGACCGCCTGGGGCGCGCCGGGGCCGGGGCGGATGTGGATGCGCGAGACGTACCCGCTGGTGGACGGGGAGCCGTTGACGCCGTTCGTCCGCGTGGCGCTGGCGGCCGACTTCGCCAGCCCGCTGAGCAACGCCGGGCCGGACGGGCTGCGGTTCATCAACGCCGACTACACACTGACGCTGGCCCGGCTGCCCGCCGACGACCTCGTCGGGATGGAGTCGACGGGCCACCTGAACGCGGACGGCGTCGCGACAGGCCAGGTCACCCTGCACGACACGACCGGGCCGATCGGCTTCTGCCTGGTCACGGCGGTGGCCGCCGCCACGCCCATCGGCCGCTGACACCCTTCGCCGGCGCGCCGGCTCACTCCTGCTTCAGCACCCCTTGGGCGGGCGGTGAGGGCGAATTCACATATCCGTTGACGAACGTGGCGGCGACGAGATCGTACGCCAACTCGTCGTCATTGAGGGTCAGCTTCGCGTCGGCGACCTGGGAGCAGCCGCCGCCGTCGTAGGTCGTCTGCAGGCGTACGACGATCGGCCCGCCGCCGGACACCAGCCACACAGCGCCCCTGCAGGTCCCGTTCGCCGCGCTGAACTGGCCGACCATCGTCCCCAGCGAGCCCGCCGTGATGGTGAGCGTCGTGGTGTAGGACCCCTGCATGGGAGCCCTCCAGACGATGGTGCCGCTCCAGGTGCCGCGGTAGTCCTCGGGGACGGAGATACCCTCATCCGCGGCCGGTTGCCTGGGCGGCTCGGTGGTCTCGGGGGTGGGCGGGTCGGCCGGGGGCGATGACACCGGGGAGGAGCCGGAGACCGGCGTCGGGGTGGGGGTCGGCTCGGGTTTGGTCAACTGGGCGAGGGCCACCGGGATGAGCGCCGCGAGGACTACGGCACACGCGCCGATGACCGCCACGATGATCTGGACACGGTAGGACTTCCTCGGCTCAACCGGTGGCACTGTCACGTTCCAAACCGCCCGTCTGCACGACCGCACCAATTATCGAGAACATCGTCAAGGCGGGCTTTGCGTTACTCCCTGACTACGATCTGAAGGGCCGTCCGACACGGGGGTCAGGTAGGGAGGGTGCCGGTGGTGCGCAGTACGCTCCCGGGCGACCACGATGATCACCCCGAGGTGAGCGATCGCGGGAGGCGCCGGGCCCCGGCCGGGATGGCGACCGGGGCCGGGACTCCGCTCAGGCGGGGTGTTCCGTGCGGTCGGCGGACCAGTCCGTGTGGAAGGCGCCCTCCTTGTCCACCCGGTGATAGGTGTGCGCCCCGAAGTAGTCGCGCAGCCCCTGGACCAGCGACGCGGGCAGCCGATCGCGGCGGAGCCCGTCGTAGTACGCCAGCGCCGAGGAGAACCCGGGCGTCGGCACCCCGATCCGGACGGCGGTGGTGACGACGCGCCGCCAGGAGTCCTGGGCGAGGTTCACCGCCCCCGCGAAGGTCGGGTCGGCCAGGAGCGTCGGCAGCTCACGGTTGGCGTCGTAGGCGGCCCGGATCCGGTCCAGGAACTTGGCCCTGATGATGCAGCCGCCCCGCCAGATCGTGGCCATCGCCCCCAGTTCCAGGTCCCAGCCGTACTCCTTGGAGGCGGCGGCCATCTGGTCGAAGCCCTGGGCGTAGGCGACGATCTTGGAGGCGTACAGGGCCTGCCGCACGTCCTCGATGAGCTCGCGTCCCTCGGTGCCCGACAGGGCGGGCCCTTCGAGGGACGCGGCGGCGGCGCGCTGCTCCGGGTGGCCGGACAGCGCGCGGGCGAAGACCGCCTCCGCGATGCCCGTCACGGGAACTCCCAGGTCGAGGGCGCTCTGCACGGTCCAGCGCCCGGTGCCCTTCTGCTCGGCCTGGTCGACCACGACGTCCACGAACGGCTTGCCCGTCTCGGCGTCGACCTGCTCGAGCACCTCGGCGGTGATCTCGATCAGGTACGAGTTCAGCTCCCCCTGGTTCCACTCCCGAAACACCTGGGCCAGCTCGGCCGGGGACGCCCCCAGGGCCTGGCGGAGCAGGTCGTACGACTCCGCGATGAGCTGCATGTCCGAATATTCGATGCCGTTGTGGACCATTTTCACGAAATGTCCGGCACCGTCGGGGCCCACGTGCACCGCGCACGGCACCCCGTCCACCTTGGCCGAAATGTCCTGCAAGATCGGCCCGAGCGCCTCCCACGACTCCTTCGACCCGCCCGGCATGATGCTGGGCCCGTTGAGCGCGCCCTCCTCGCCGCCCGAGATGCCGGTGCCGACGAAGTGGAGACCCCGCTCCCGCAGCGCCGCCTCGCGCCGCCGCGTGTCCTCGAAGTGCGCGTTGCCGCCGTCGACGACCATGTCGCCCGGCTCCATCAGGTCGGCGAGCTGGTCGATCACCGCGTCGGTGCCCGCACCCGCCTTCACCATGATGATCGCCCGCCTCGGCCGCTTCAGCGAGGCCACGAACGCGGCCAGGTCCTCCGACGGCACGAACGTGCCCTCACCGCCGAACTCCCTGACCAACTGCTGCGTGCGACTGTGCGAGCGGTTGTGCACCGCCACTGCGTACCCGTGCCTGGCCAGGTTGCGGGCCAGATTGCGCCCCATGGTGGCCAGGCCGGTGACGCCGATGTCTGCCAAGTCCATCAAAGCTCCTCTGTGGGGGATACGCATGATCCAGCTTCGGGGGTTCGGCGGGTATTCCAGTTTCAGTCGGACAATCGCACCCCCAGCTCGTCGAGCCTGCCCAGCATGTCCGCCGGATCGGCGTAGACCCTGAAGGCCCCGGCCCGTTCGAGCTCGTCCCTGCCGTACCCGCCTGACAACAACCCGATGCCCAGCGCGCCGGCCCTGCGGGCGGCGAGCAGGTCCCAGACGCTGTCGCCCACCACCATGGCATGCGCGGGGTCCACCCGGACGAGCGCCGCACCGGCGAGGAACAGGTCGGGGTCCGGCTTGGCGCGGCGCACCATGTCGCGGGTGACCATCGGCGTGTCGTCCGGCAGGCCCAGCATGCCCAGCGACAGCCGCGCCGTGCGGGCGTAACCGCTGGTCGCGATCGCCCACGGTATGGTGCGCGAGGTCAGCTCCGCCAGCAGCTCGGCCGCGCCCGGCAGCGGCCTGACGGAGCCGACCTGCTGCTCGTAGGCCTGCGCGTGCGTCGTCTGCAACTCGTCGATCTGCTCGCGCGACAGCTTGAGCCCCGTCTCGCGCAGCAGTGCGCTGACGAACAGTCCGCCGCTCATCCCGATGCGGCGGTGGATGCGCCACACCGACAGGTCGATGCCCATCCCGGACAGCGCCTGCCGCCACGCGATGACGTGCTGGTAGACGCTGTCGATCAGGGTGCCGTCCAGGTCGAAGAGAAACGCGGGCGTGGGAGCCTCCGGGAAGTCCTGCATGGGTCCATGACACCATGGACGACTATGCGGATCATCATCGCGGGTGGGCACGGGAAGATCGCGCTCCGCCTGGAACGGCGCCTGAAATCGCGCGCCGTCGGCATCGTGCGCAACCCGGCTCACGTCGCCGACGTCGAGGCCACCGGGGCCGAGGCCGTGGTGTGCGACCTGGAGCGAGCGGACCTTGAACAGGTGCGGCGCATCGTCGAGGGCGCCGACGCCGTGGTGTTCGCGGCGGGCGCGGGGCCGGGCAGCGGCGCGGCCCGCAAGGACACCGTCGACAGGGCCGCGTCCGTGCTGCTCGCCGACGCGGCGGAACAAGCGGGAGTACGCAGGTTCGTCCAGATCTCCTCCATGGGCGCGGGCAAGCCCCCGGCGGGCGGCGACGAGGTCTGGGCCGCCTACATCAGGGCCAAGACCGAGGCCGAGGACGACCTGCGCCGCCGCGACCTCGACTGGACCATCCTGCGTCCCGGCCACCTGACCGACGAGCCTGGTACGGGCCTGGTGAAGCTGGTCCCGCAGGCGCCTCGCGGCTCGGTGCCGCGCGACGACGTGGCCGCCGTCATCGTCGCCTTGCTGACAGGCTCGGGCACGGTCGGCCAGACTCTCGAACTCGTCTCCGGGGACACGCCCATCAGCGAGCTCGTCGCGCCGGAGTGACGGCGTTCCCGGGGCGGGAGGCTTTGCCGAATACTTGCTATGAAATGCGGCATATGCGGCTAGATGTCCCCTGAGCGAGAGGGGGAGAGCCAATGTCGGATGTGCCGTTCAGGTCGTTCTTTGGCGGAGACCCGTTCCGAAGCTTCGAAGAGCTCACCGGCCGGATGTTCGGCGAGATGGAGGGCTGGCCGCCGTCCCGGCCCAGCGTTCAGCGCGTGGACCTGGGCCGGCTGCTCAGCGACTCGGCCAAGGAGGCGCTCAGCGGGGCGCTGGAGGCGGCGGCCCAGCGCGGCGCGCCCGACCTGGACGTCATCGACCTCCTCGACGCGCTCGCCGAAAACGACGCCGTCCAGTCGCTGCTGCGTACCTCCGGAGCGGACCTCGGCCACCTGCGCGACCGCATCGACGCGATGGCGGGCGCAGGCGAACCCTCCGAGCCGCCCTCGACGCTCTCACCGGCCGCCAAACGGGTCGTCCTCGACGCCCAGCGGATCTCCCGCGCGCTGCGGTCGTCCTACATCGGGCCCGAGCACCTGCTGCTCGCCATCGCCGTCAACCGCGACTCGGGTGCTTCGCGCCTGCTGCGCGAGCAGGTCTCCCCGGAGAGGCTGCAGGAAGCCATCATGTCCGGCGCGGCGCGCCCGGCCGACGGCCGCCGAGGCGCCGGCGACACGCCCTCACTCGACGAGTACGGCCGCGACATCACCGAAGAGGCCAGGCAGGGCAGGATCGACCCGGTCGTCGGCCGCGAGGACGAGATCGAGCAGTGCATCGAGGTGCTGTCGCGGCGCACCAAGAACAACCCGTGCCTGATCGGCGAGCCCGGCGTCGGCAAGACCGCGATCGTCGAGGGCATCGCCCAGCGCATCGTCAACGGCGACATCCCCGACCTCCTCAAGGACCGCCGCGTCATCGCCCTCGACCTGACCGGGATGGTGGCGGGGACCAAGTACCGAGGGGAGTTCGAGGAGCGCATCAAGAAGGTCATCGACGAGGTGCGCGCGCACTCCGACGAGATCATCGTCTTCATCGACGAGGTCCACAACCTGGTGGGGGCAGGCGCGGCGGAAGGCGCCATGGACGCCGCCAACATCCTCAAACCCGCACTCGCCCGCGGCGAACTGCACGTCATCGCCGCCACCACGATCGACGAGTACCGCAAGAACATCGAGAAGGACGCCGCCCTCGAACGCCGCTTCCAGCCGATCCTCGTCGCCGAGCCGACCGTGGAGGAGACGGTCGAGATCCTGCGCGGCCTGCGCGACGCCTACGAGGCCCACCACGGCGTCCGCATCACCGACGAGGCGCTCGACGCCGCCGCGAACCTCTCCGACCGCTACGTCTCCGACCGCTTCCTGCCCGACAAGGCCATCGACCTCATGGACCAGGCCGCGGCCAGGGTGCGGCTGCGGGCGCACACCCCCGGCACCGACGTGCGCGAACTGGAGGAACGCCTCGACTCACTGAGCCGCGACAAGGACCAGGCCGTCGCCTCGGAGGACTACGACCGCGCCAAGGAACTGACCGTGCAGATCGGCAAGATCCGTCCGGAGCTGCAGCGTGCCAGGGACGGCCGGGAGAACGTTCCCACGGTCGGCGTCGAGGACATCGCCGAGGTCGTCTCCCGGCGCACCGGCATCCCGGTCACCCAGCTCACCCAGCAGGAGCGCGAACGCCTCATGCGCCTGGAAGAGCACCTGCACCAGCGGGTGATCGGCCAGGACGAGGCCGTGGTGGCCATCGCCGAGGCCGTGCGCAGGTCCAGGGCCGGCCTGTCGGACCCCAACCGCCCGGTCGGCAGCTTCCTGTTCCTCGGGCCGACGGGCGTCGGCAAGACGGAGCTGGCCAGGGCGCTGGCCGCCGCGCTGTTCGGCGGCGAGGACCACATGGTGCGCATCGACATGAGCGAGTTCCAGGAGCGGCACACGGTCTCGCGGCTCATCGGCGCCCCGCCCGGATACGTCGGGTATGAGGAGGCGGGCCAGCTCACCGAGGCCGTACGCCGCCGCCCGCACTGCGTGATCCTCCTCGACGAGATCGAGAAGGCCCACCCCGACGTCATGAACATCCTGCTGCAGATGCTCGACGACGGCCGCCTCACCGACGGCCAGGGCCGCACGGTCGACTTCACCCACGCCATCGTCATCATGACCAGCAACATCGGCGCCCAGCTCATCCTGGAGGCCGAGGGCGACGTCCAGCGCCTGCACGACCAGCTCATGGACCTGCTGCGGCACTCGATCAGGCCCGAGCTGCTCAACCGCATCGACGAGACGATCATCTTCAACCGGCTGGACCGCGGCCAGCTGCGCCAGATCGTGGACCTGATGCTGGAACGCACAAGGCAGCGGCTGCGCGGTCAGAACGTCGGCCTGGAGGTCGCGGAGGCGGCCAAGGACTGGCTGGCCGAGCGCGGCTACCAGCCCGAGTTCGGGGCCAGGCCGCTGCGCAGGACCGTGCAGCGGGAGGTGGACAACCGGCTGTCCACGATGCTGCTGACCGGCGAGGTGGCCGAGGGCGGCAAGGTGACGATCGACGTCAGGAACGGCGAACTCAGCCTCAAGGCCCACAACCCGGAACCGGCCGGCTGAACCCGCCGACCGGCCCGTGACGCGCGCCGTCCGGGGCCACGCCGGTCCCGTCCAGAGCGGCGTCAGTCGAGGGCGGTGCGGGCGCGTGCGCGGCACTCCTCCAGCGTGAGCGCCGCCAGCGCCTCGCGCACGGCGGGGACGCTGACGGCGGCCATCGACAGGCTCGTCACCCCCAGCCCCACCAGCAGTGGCGCGAGCACCGGATCGCCGGCCGCCTCGCCGCACACCCCGACCGGCTTGCCCGCCTCCCGCCCCGCCCGCGCGCAGATCGCGATCAGCTCAAGGAGCGCGGGCTGGCGCGGGTCGAGCAGGTCGGTCAGGGTGGAGTGCTGGCGGTCGGCGGCGAAGGTGTACTGGGCCAGGTCGTTGGTGCCGATGCTGAGGAAGTCCAGCTCCCGCAGCAGCCGGCCGGCCCGCAGCGCCGCGGCCGGCACCTCGATCATCGCGCCCACCGTGACGATGCCCTTCTCGCGGGCGCGGCGGGAGAAGTCGCCGGCCTCGGCGACCGTGGTGACCATGGGCGCCATCACCCACGGCCGCGCGCCCGTCGCCCGCGCCGCCTCGGCGATCGCGTCGAGCTGGGTGTCCAGTACGGCGGGCAGCACCCGGTCCACGCGCAGGCCGCGCACGCCCAGGGCCGGGTTGTCCTCCCGAGGCAGGCCGAGGAACGGCAGCGGCTTGTCGGTGCCCGCGTCCAGCGTGCGCACGATCACGTGCTCCTCGTTCCCGAACACCTGCGCGTAGGCGGCCACCTGCTCCTCGAACGACGGCGCCCGCGTACGGTCGAGGAACAGGAACTCCGTCCTGAACAGCCCCACCCCCTCCGCGCCCGGGCGCAGGTCCTCGGCCGAGCCGATGTTGAGCAGGAGCTTGACGGGGTGGCCGTCGGCGGTGCCGCCGGGGCCGCGGCTCTCGGCCAGCCGCCGGCGTTCGGCGCGGGCGGCGGCCATGACCTCGGCCGCCTCCTGCGCGCTCAGGCCCGCGGCGACCTCCCCGGTGCCGCCGTCCACGCCCACGACCGTGCCGTCGGGCAGGTCCATGACGCCCGCGCACGCCACCACCGCGGGCAGCCCCCTGCCCCGGGCCAGGATCGCGGTGTGGCTCGTGGGCCCGCCGCGCTCGGTGACCAGCGCCAGGACGTCCTGGCCCAGGCCCGCCGTGTCGGCGGGGGAGAGGTCCTCGGCCACCAGCACGTACGGGTGGCCGGGGGCGGGCAGGCCGGGCATCGGCAGGTCGAGCGCGAAGGCCACCGCCCGGTGCTTGAGGTCGTCCAGGTCGGCGGCCCGCTCGGCGAGGTAGCCGCCCAGCGCGGCCAGGGCCTCGCGGTGCCCGGTGAAGGCGGCCTCCAGGGCGTGGGCGGCGTCCATGCCGTCGCGGGCCCGGCCTTCGGCGTCCTCAAGGAGCATGGGGTCGTCGGCGATCATGGCGAGGGCTTCGAGGATCTCGGCCGCCTCGCCCTGCGCGGCGGCGGCGCGCAGGCCGAGGTCGGCGCTCACCGCCTGCAGCGCCTTGGCCACGGCGGCCGCCTCCGCGCCGGGGTCGGCGACCGCGCGGGGCGAGGGCAGCTCCGGCGGCCCGGCCATCCGGATCATCGGCCCGGCCGCGCGCCCGGGACTGACGCCCAACCCTGCCAGCCCTCCGGCGGCCCCCGCCCAAGGGCCGTCTGCTCCCCCACCGTCGGCGGGCGTGCGCGCAGGGCCGTCCGGGGATGTCGGGGGCGGGCCGTCAGGCATTGAGGGCCTCGTCCGCGTCCAGGTCGCGGGAGAGCAGCGCCACCAGCGTGTCCAGCGCATCCTCCGCCCCTGGCCCGTCGGCCTCCAGCGTCACCTCCGTGCCGCGCACCGCCCCCAGCGACAGCACCCCCAGCATGCTCTTGGCCGGGACCGCCTTCTCACCCAGCCGCACCGTGACCGGCACCTCAAGCCGCGCCGCCGCCTGCACGAACAGCTTGGCGGGACGCGCGTGCAGCCCGCTGGCCGAGGCCACGGCGACCGTTCGTCGTGCCATCGAACACCTCCGAAGTTCTCCGAACCCTCAGGGCTCGATCGTGACCTTGATGGCCGCTCCCCGGCTGACCAGGTCGATCCCGTCGAGCACCTGGGACAACGGCAGCCGGTGCGTGATCAGGTCGGACACCGTCACCGCGCCCTCGGCCACCAGGCGCAGCGCCTCGGCGTTGTGCGCCGGGCTGGAACCGTTGGCTCCGACGATGGTCAGCTCACGGTAGTGGACGAGGTTGGAGTCCAGCGCGATCACCGGGTCATCCTTGGGCAGCCCGCCGAAGAAGCTGATCCGCCCCTGTCTGGCCGCCATCCGCACCGCCTGCTCCTGCGCCGCCCCCGAGGCCGCCGCCGTGATCACCACGTCGGCGCCCCGGCCGCCGGTCAGCTTGAGCACCTGTTCGACGGGGTCGGCGTCGATCGTCGCGTCCGGTCGCACGAGCTCGGCCGCCATCGCCAGCCGCTGCGCGTTGACGTCCACAAGGAAGACACGGGCGGCGCCGCGGGCCCGCGCCGTGCGCACGTGCAGGCAGCCGATCGGCCCGGCGCCCATCACCACTACGTCGTCGCCGGCGCCCACGCCGGCCAGCGACTGGCCGTTCAGCACGCAGGCGAGCGGCTCGGCGACCGACGCCTCGGCGAAGCCGACGCCGGACGGGATCGCGTTGACGCCGTCCACGGCCAGGACCTTGGCGGGCACGATCATGTACTCGGCGAAGCCGCCGTCGTAGTGGTAGCCCATCGACTCCTGGTTCGGGCAGACCGTACGCCGGCCGCGCGCGCAGTCGGCGCACGACCCGCACGGGATCGCCGCGATGACCTGCACCCGCGCGCCGGTGTCCACGACCTCGCCGGCGATCTCGTGGCCCATCACCCGCGGCGGCCTGATGTGGTGGTGCCCGAACTTGTAGATCTTGGCGTCGGTGCCGCAGGTCGAGCAGTTGCGTACCCGGATCTTCAGCTCGCCGGGCCCGGCGACGGGCTCGGGCGCGTCCTCGATCCTGATGTCGCCCGGGGCATGGAATCTTGCGACTTTCACGTAAGCTCCTTCAGCACCTGCGAGACCTCCGTGGCCTCGCGCAGCGCCCTCGCGCGTTCGGGGTCGAGCAGGATGTCGGCCAGCGCCGCCAGCAGCGGGACGTGGCCGTCGCCCTTGGCGGCGATGCCGACGCACAGCGTCACTCGCTCGCCGTCCCAGTTCACCCCGTCGGGGAAGCGCACCACGCAGATCGCGTCGCGCTTGACGTCTTCCTTGGAGGCCGCCGTCCCGTGCGGGATGGCGACGCCCTCGCCGACGTAGGTGGAGATGGTCAGCTCGCGCCGCAACATCGCCTCGACGTACGACTCCTCGACCGCCCCCACCTCGACCAGCGCCCGGCCGCACCGGCGGATGGCCGCGGCGCGGTCGGGGGCGCTCTCGTGCAGGAACACCGCCCGGGGGTCGAGCAGGTCCTCACGCATCGACCGTGCCGCCGTTCTTGATGGTGTTCACCAGCCGGGTCACCGCCGGGTCGCCCAGGAAGATCTGGAACGACACCAGCACCTTGCCCGGCGCGGCCGCCCTGGCGCGGTCGGCCAGCCCCGCGTGGCACAGGACGACGTCGGCGTCGTCGGGGATGGAGTTGACCGGGGTGTGCTCGACGGTGACGCCGGTCGCCTTGAGCTGCTTGCGCAGCTGGGAGGCGAGCATCACGCTGCTGCCCATCCCGGCGTCGCAGGCGACGATGATCTTGCGGATGTCCTTGCTGTCGATGCCGGCCATGGCTCACGCCTCCTTGGTTGCGGGTTCTGTGATGTTTTCCTGGGATTCGTCCGCTTCATCCTTCTTCTCGCCCCTGCCGAAGCCGAGCAGAACGGCCGCGACGGCGAAGCTCACGCCCGTGGCGATGAGGATGCCCAGGCTGGAGGCGAGCCATCCGCCCCTGGGGGTGACCGCGATGTAGGCGAAGATGCTGCCGGGCGACGGGGTGGCGACCAGTCCCGCCCCGGTGATCATGAACGCGAACACGCCGGCCGCGCCGCCCGCGATGACGGCCAGGATGAGGCGGGGCTTCATCAGGACGTAAGGGAAGTAGATCTCGTGGATGCCGCCGAAGAAGTGGATGATCATCGCGGCGGGCGTGCTCGGCCGCATGGCGCGCGGCCCGAACAGCAGGTACGCCAGCAGCAGCCCCAGCCCGGGGCCCGGGTTCGACTCCAGCATGAACAGGATCGACTTGCCGGTCTCGGCCGCCTGGGCGACGCCGAGCGGGCTGAGCACGCCGTGGTTGACGGCGTTGTTCAGGAAGAGCACCTTGGCCGGCTCGATCAGCACGGACGCCAGCGGCAGCAGGTTGTGGCCGATCAGCCAGCCCACCGCGTTGCCCGCGGCCGTGGTGATCGTCTGGACGATCGGGCCGATGCCGAACATGCCGACCACGGCCATCGCGCCGCCCACGATGCCGGCGGAGAAGTTGTCGACCAGCATCTCGAAGCCGGCCTTGGTCCGCTCCTCCGTGAACTTGTCCACATATTTCAGGATCAGAGCCGTGAGCGGGCCGATGATCATGGCCCCGAGGAACATCGGGGACTCCGTGCCCACCACGACGCCCATCACCGCCACCGCGCCGACCACCGCGCCGCGCTGCCCGTGCACCATCCGCCCGCCGGTGTAGGCGATCAGGATCGGCAACAGGGTCCCGATGATCGGATTGACCATCTTCGCGAGCGTCTCGTTCGGCAGCCAGCCGGTCGGGATGAACAGCGCGGTGATCAGGCCCCAGGCGATGAACGCGCCGATGTTCGGCATGATCATCCCGGCCAGGTGGCCGCCGATGCGCTGGATGGTGGCCTTGACGCCGGTACCGGTGACCGGGGGTGTGTAACTGTCGGCCATGGGACGTGCTCCTTCGGGGGGATGAGCAGGTGATCAGCGGTTCGCCCGGCCAGGGGGAGGAGCGGTCGGGGGGAGGAGGGGTGAGGCGAGAGGGCGTTCCGGGTCGGGCGGGTCGATGGTGAC
The DNA here is from genome assembly GCF_042650645.1 of Nonomuraea purpurea. NCBI lineage: Bacteria > Bacillati > Actinomycetota > Actinomycetes > Streptosporangiales > Streptosporangiaceae > Nonomuraea > Nonomuraea purpurea. The sequence goes on along the minus strand of NZ_JBHSBI010000003.1, from coordinate 322,663 downwards.
GGCGGTGGGGTCGATGTCGGAGGGGCCGGGCATCCGGCTGCCCGGCAGGCGGACGGCGGCCGCGCCCCAGGCCAGCGCCCGCGCCAGCGCGTCAGGGCCGTGCCCGCCACCGGCCAGGAAGCCGGCCAGCATGGCGTCCCCCGCGCCGACGGAGCTGCGCGGCTCGCCGACCGGCGCCCGTCCGTACCAGACGCCGCCCTCCTCGACGAGGACGGCGCCGTCGGCGCCCAGGCTGGCCAGCACGGTACGCGCGCCCGCGGCCCGCAGCTTGCCCGCCGCCTCCACCACGTCGCCCACCCTGCGGATGGGTACCCCGGTTGCCGCGGCCAGCTCCTCCAGGTTGGGCTTGACCAGGGCGGGCGCGGCGCCTAACGCGCAGGCCAGCGCGGGGCCGCTGGTGTCGACCGCCACGTGGATGCCCGCCCCCGCGAACCTGCGGCACAACTTCGCGTACACGTCGGCGGGCACCTCGGGCGGCAGGCTGCCGGAGGCGACGACCCAGTCCGCCGAGTGCGCCGCGTCGAGCACGGCGTCGGCGATGGTGTCGAGCTCCCCGGGAGACAGGGCCGTGCCGGGTTCGTTGATCTTGGTGATGGTGCCGTCGGGCTCGGCGAGCGTGACGTTCGACCTGGTCGTGCCCGTCACCGGGACGGTGACCATGTCGAGGCCCTCGGCGGCGAGCAGCCGTACGAGCTGCCTGCCCTCGTCGCCGCCGAACGGCACCACCGCCCTGCTCGCCACGGCGTTGGCCAGCAGGACGCGCGAGACGTTGACGCCCTTGCCGCCCGGGTCGAGGTGGGCGGCGGCGGCGCGGATGACCGCGCCCCTGTCCAGCGCGCCGATCTCGATCGTGCGGTCGAGGCTCGGGTTCAGCGTCAGGGTGAGGATCACGCCCTGATCACCTCCGGACCGGCCGCCGCCAGGTCGGCGGCCAGGGTGGGGTCCAGCCCGGTGTCGGTGATCACCACGTCGATCTCGCTCAGCTCGGCGAACGTCGCCAGGTAGGTGTTGCCGAACTTGGTGTGATCGGCAAGCAGCACGCTGCGCTGCGCGGCCTTGACCATGGCCCGCTTGATCGCGGCCTCGGCCGGGTCGGGCGTGGTCAGGCCCTTGGCCGTCGAGCAGCCGTTGGTCGCCATGAAGGCCACGTCCACGTTGAGGTAGGCCAGCGGGCGCAGCGCCCAGTCGTCCACCGTGGCCAGGGTCTTGCCGCGCACCCGGCCGCCCAGCATGATCACGTGCAGGTTGGCGCGGGCGGCCAGGGCGGTGGCCAGCGGCGGCGAGTTCACCACGACGGTGAGCTCGCGGTCGGCGGGCAGCACCTGGACCAGGCGGCCCGTGGTGGTGCCCGCGTCGATGATCACGGAGCCGTCCTCGGGCAACTCGGCCAGCGCCGCCTTGGCGATGCGCTCCTTCTCGCTCGTCATCACCTCGTCGCGGGTGGCCACCCCGGGTTCGAACCCCAGCCGCTCCACGGGGATCGCGCCCCCGTGCACCCGGCGCAGCACGCCCGCGCGCTCCAGCGAGGTCAGGTCGCGGCGGATGGTCTCGGTGGTCACGTCGAGCTCGGCGGCCAGCGTCACCACGTCGACACGGCCCGCGTCCCGCGCCCTCCGCAGGATCTCCTGCTGCCGCTCCTCGGCGTACATGATGTTGATTCACCGCCGTTTCCATGTGGTTTCCTCTGTGTTTATACCTGTATTTGTTGGACGGTCAAGGGGTGGTCAGCGGAATCTGGTAGTTATAGGCGGGTGCGAATGATCCCTCTTGCCGCCGTCCCGCTCGTCGTCGCCGCGCTCGCCACGCCCGCCCAGGCCGCCGAGGCGAAGCCGCCCCGGGTCCCCGTGGGCACGACCGCGGCCTGGGTCGTCTTCGACCGGCAGGCGGGCAAGATCGTCGCCACGAAGAACGCGCACAGGAAGTACCGCTCGGCCTCCGTCGTCAAGATCCTCATTGCGATCGACTACCTCGAACGGCGCAAGAGCGTCCCCTCGGCCGACGCCGGCCTGCTCAAGATCATGCTGCGCTCCAGCGACGACGACGCGGCCTCCGCCTTCTGGGACCGGGGCGGCAAGGGGCAGATCATCACGCGGACGGCCCGCAAACTGGGCCTGTCCGACACCACCCCGCCGCCCGCCTCCAAGCCCGGGTTCTGGGGCTACACCTCGCTCAGCGCGTACGACATCGTCCGCACCTACCGCTACCTGCTCGACACCGCCGCCCCCAAGGTCAGAGACACCATCCTCGGCCACCTGCGGCAGGCCACGCCATGCGGCACCGACGGCTTCGACCAGACCTTCGGCATCCCCGACGCGCTGCCCAGGCCGTTCGCCGTCAAGCAGGGCTGGTCGGGGTTCGGCACCACACCGCCGCTCCGATGCGACGCCAAGGCCACGGCGGCGCCCATGTCGTGGGTCGCGCAACGCGCCACCGGCTCGGGCGTGCCCGACTACGGCCGTCCGGTGCTGCACACGACCGGGCTGGTGGGCAAGGGGGAGCGGTACATCATGGCGCTGCTGACCGCCCAGCCGGTCGGCAGCACGTGGAGTTCCTCCGTCAAGCGCATCACCTCCTTGACCCGCGACCTCTACAGAAACGTCTCCTGACTCCCGGAAATTACGCGGACGGCAGGGACTGTTCGGTCCAGATGCACTTGCCGGTGGCGGTGTAGCGGGTTCCCCAGCGATGGGACAGCGCGGCGACGAGCTGAAGCCCGCGCCCGCCTTCGTCGGTGTCGGAGGCGCGCCGGATGCGCGGGGTGGTGAGGCTGCCGTCGGAGACCTCGCAGACAAGGGAACGGCCGCGCAGCAGGCGCAACTGGACGGGACCCCTGGCATGCCGCACGACGTTGCCGATCAGCTCGCTGACCAGCAGTTCGGTCGTCATGGACAGGTCATCCAGATGCCAGATCTCCAGTTGGTCGCGCACCAGGGAACGCGCCTGGCCGGCCGCCCTGGGGTCCACGGGCAGGGACCAGAAGGCGATGTCGTCGCCGCCGAGCAAGTGGGTGCGGGCGATCAGCAGGGCGGAGTCGTCGTTGGTGGCCTGCTGGGGAGACAGCAGGGCGGTCAGCAGGGTGTCGCAGAACACCTCCATGCATTCGCGGCAGCCCTGACCGGCTTCTGACGAGTGATCGCGATGCCGGCACGGTGGGCGGCGGATGATGCCGGCCACGGTCTCGGCCAGGAGGGCCATGCCCTGGTCGATGTCGCGCGTGGCGGATTCGACCAGGCCGTCGGTGTAGAGGATCAGGACGGTTCCCTCGGGCACGTGCGTCTCGACGATGTCGAACGGCGGGGTGGCGGCGCCCAGGGGAGGGTTGGGCTCGCCCTTGAGAAAGCGGACGGTGCCGTCGGGATAGAGGATGGCCGGTGGCGGGTGCCCGGCGCGCGAGAAGGAGCACAGGCGGGTGGTGGGGTCGTAGACGGCGTACAGACAGGTGGCGTAGAAGTCCTCGCCGAGGTCGGTGATCAGGTCGTTGAGGTGGGTGAGCAGTTCGTCGGGGGGAAGTTCGAGGTCGGCCAGGGTGTGCACGGCGGTGCGCAGCCGGCCCATGGTGGCGGCCTCGGTGACGCCGTGGCCCATGACGTCGCCGATGACGAGCGCGACGCGTTCTGAAGACAGGGGGATGACGTCGTACCAGTCGCCGCCGACCTCCATGTCCTTGGCGGCGGGCAGGTAGCGGGCGGCGGCGGTGACCGCGGGCAGCGTGGGGAGGGTACGGGGCAGCAGCGCGTGCTGCAGTTGCTGAGCGCGGTTGTGCTCGGCGTCATAGAGGCGGGCCCGCTCCAGCGCCTGGGCGACCAGCCCGCTCAGGGCGGTGAGCAGGCTGCGCTCCTCGCCGGAGAACTCGCGGGGGTGGTCGAAGGAGATGACGCAACTGCCGAAGGGATGCCCGGAGACGATCATCGGCAGGAACGCCCACGCCTTCTTGTGCGCCCGTGCCGGCAAATCACTCCAGGTGGGGAAGCAGCGGGCGTACTCCTCCACCGAGCTGATGAAAAGGGGGGCACGTTCCTGGATGACGCGCGGGATCGGGTACTCATCTGTCATCGGGAAATGACAGATTTCCTCGACGAATTCCGGTGCGTATCCGACCGCCCCCGCCGGCCGCAGGTGGTCGCCCTCGAGAAAAAGAATGACCAGGCCGGTGGCGCCGAAAGGCGGCAGGACGCGGTCGGCGACGGCTTTCACGACGTCCTGCACGGTGATCGCCTCGGCGAGCGCCGCGGTCAGTTCCAGCATCCTGGCCGCTTGGCCGGCTGCGGTCCGCTCGACCCTGGCCCGCTCCAAGGCCGGAGGCCAATGGTCGGTGACATCGGTGTCATTCCATTCCGGCCCGGCCTTTCTGGAACGGGAGGCGAAGGGCTGTTTCTCCGGCTGGGGAACACCCGGAGCGTCGAAGGATTCCAGACGCCCGGCGACCCAGCAGGCCAGTGTCCGCACGAATACCTGCTGGTCGGCCGTGGGTTCGCCCGGGGTGGTCGTCAGCACGGACAGCGCTCCCAGGGGTCTGTCCGGTGCGATCAGCGGAACGGCCAGGATCCCGGTGCCGGCGGGAAAGTCCCACGGTCGTGTTCGGCTCCCCGATCGCGGCGGGGGAACCGGCGTGCTGGGGGCGTGGCCGCCCATGGCCTCGTACACGGCGGGGTGCCACACGCACGCGCCCTCGCGCACCGCGAGCATCGCAGCCGCGTCGTCGTCCCATGCGATCTGCCGCCACACGTGGGTGAGAGCAGGGGGCAGCCCGCTGCTGGCGACCAGGCACAGCCCGTCGACGCCGGGCAGGCGCAGATGCAGCATGCCCCCGAGCCCGGCGAGGTCGGCCACGGCCTGCTGGACCGCGAATCGCAGCAGTTCGACGCCATGCAGTTCGTCGCCGACTGCCTTGAGCAACCGCATCCGCTCCCCGGCCTGCCGTTCCACGTGTGGGGAGTGCGGCTGTTCAGCCCACTGGTCGTTCACACCCATCCCCTCGATCACCGCCGTGGGGCGCGGTCGTCGGCAGGGATGGCCAGGCAAGTCCATGCATAGGAGATATAGCCTGACCCTTATCAACGTCCCTATGCCAAACTGATTTGCGATGCTTGGCGGCACATGCCATTAATATCCGGTAGCTCCGTGGCTACCTCCGCTCTCCATGAATACGGCGATGATTTTGCCAAATAATGGACAACGCCAAGTCTTTCTGCGGTAACGCCCCCGGCACCCGCACGGCCGGTCGGTGGGCGCGTGGGAGCTCGGCCTGCGCCCTGGAGGGGCGGGCACGACAGAATTCTCCGTGTGATGTTGGTGGGCAGGAAAGAGGCGCTCGGCGCTGTCGAAGGGGTGCTGGCGGCCGGGGCCGGGTGCGTGGTGGTCGAGGGGCCCGCGGGGATCGGCAAGAGCCGCCTGTTGGAGGCGGCGGTGGCGCTGGGGCGGTCACGGGGGATGAGCGTGGGTGCCGGGCGGGCCACCGAACTGGATCGGGTGGCACCGCTGTCCACGCTGACCCGCTCGCTCGGGATGCTTCGGGAACACGGTTCACCGGGCGCTCTGGAAGGAACCGACGGCTTGCGGCGGATCGAACGGATCGGAGATGCCGTCGAACGCCTCGCCCGTCACCGTCCGCTGGCGATCGTCCTGGACGATGTGCAGTGGGCCGATGAGCTGACCTGCCTGGCGCTGCGGCACCTCATACCCTCGCTGGCCGCCTCGCCCGTGATCTGGCTGCTGGGACGCAGGCCCTTGCCCGAGCAGGAGGCGGTGGAACAGCTCATCGCCGAGGGCGCCCGAAGGGTGGTGCTGCCCCCGCTCACCCTGGATGAGTGCGCCGAGCTGAGCGGGCAGATCCTCGGGGCGGAACCGGACGCGTCGGTGACGGAATTGGCCCGGGCCAGCGGGGGCAACCCGTTCCTGCTGGAGGAGGTGCTGACGGGACTGCGCGACGAGGGCCGGGTCTCGGTGACCGATGGCGTGGCCGCGATCGCGGGCGCGGTCGGCGGGATCGAGTTGCCCGTGAGACTGGTCGCGGCCGTGGAGAGGCGGTTGCGGGATCTTTCTGGGGAGGCGCGGCGGTTGCTGGAGGTGGCGGCCGTGTTGCGGCGGCCGTTCACGGTGCACGAGGCCGCCGGGATGCTCGGTGTGCCGCCCGCGCGGCTGTTCTCCTGCCTCGAGGAGGCCGTGGGCGCGGGGGCGGTGGTCGAGGACGGGGAACGGCTGGCGTTCAGGCACGACCTCATCCGGGAGGCGGTGTACGGCGGCCTGACGGCGCCGATCAGGACGGCGCTGCACCGGGAGGCGGCGGCTGTGCTCCGGGCCGAGGGCCGTCCGCCCGCGGAACTGGCCGAGCACCTGCGGCACGGGGCCAGGCTGGGGGACGTGGCGGCGATCGGCGAGCTTCGGGCCGCCGCCGAGGAGATGATGTCCGTCGCCCCTTCGGCTGCCGCCGACCTGATGTTGCGGGCCCTGGAACTTGCGGGATCACCTGGCACCGGCCCGGGCGATCGGGCCGAGCCTCCCGCGTTCCGACAGGGTGAGCACGACGGACGGGGCGCCCCGGGCACTGGGCGCGATGGCCGGGCCGAGCCGCCGAGACCCGGCCCGGATGGGCGCAACCGCGGAAGGCGAGAGGCCGGCGGGCTGGACGCGGGGCTGGTCGCCGGGGTGGTGCGGTTGCTGGCGTCGGCGGGCCGGTTGGAGGAGGCGCGGCGGGTGGCCGACGCGCCCGGGGCACCGCTCTCCGCGGCCGAGGAGGCCGGGATCGTGCTCGGGCTGGCCGAGGCGCTCAAGCACGCCGGGGACGATCACGGCGTCATCCAGCGGACCGGACGGGTGCTCGGCAGGCCGGGGGTGCCGGTTCTGGAACGGGCGCGGCTGCTGGCCGTACGGGCCCATGCGTTGATGATGACGGGCGGGATCGACGCGGCCGACGTCGCGGCGGCGCAGGCCGTGGCGACCGGCGAGGTGTTCGCCCAGGTGGTGGGGTTGCAGGCGCGGTCCACCGTGGCGTTGTTCCGCGGTGAGCTGGATGGCGCGCTGCGCCACGCCGAACAGTCCGTACGGCTGGCCGATGCCGCGGGTGGTGAGGTGGCGCACCGGCATCCGCGGTTGTGGCTGGGGGCGGCGTTGGAGGAGGCCGGACGGCGGGGGGAGGCGCTGGCGATCTACCGCTCTTGCGGGGTCGTCGTCGCCGGGCGTCGCGGGGCTCCCGGCCGAGGATGGGAGGCCTTGACGGCCGCCGAGTTGCGTGTGGTGCGGCTCGTCGCCCGGGGGATGACGAATCGGGAGGCGGCGGCCGAGCTGTTCCTGTCGCCGCACACCGTCGACAGCCATCTCCGGCATGCCTTCGCCAAGCTCGGGGTGAGCAGCCGCGTGGAGCTGACCCGCCAGGTACTGGCCCACGAGCCCGCCGACTAGTTCCCGCCGGGTGGCGGCGGCGCCGTGGGGACGGGCAAGGCGAGCACGTCCCCACGGCGCCGGTCATCACTGCGGATCGGCGAGGCGCGGCAGCAGGAGGGCCGCGTCCCGCTCGGTGAGCTCGATCCCGAGGTGGTCGCGCAGCCACCCCGCCAGTTCCGCGCCCGTCGCGAAGGTCACTCCCTCCAGCCGGATCCGCTCCCCGGCCGTGGTCCGCTGGGCGAGCACATGCCGGACGAAGGGCGAATGCGGATGTGTGGCCACGTGGTAGTTCGCCACCTCGAAGTCGCTCGGATAGTTCGGCTCATCCTGGCGAAAGGCGTACAACTCCATCTCTCCCGCGTGCAGCACCCAGAAGTCCCCGTCCCGCCCCAGCCGCCACCGCCAGGGCCCCGACTCCACCGTCGCGCCCTCCTCGAACGCGATCGGCTCCACCAGCCCTTCTCCGCCGAACCCGACGTCCGCCACCCAGACCCGCCCCTCGACCGGCACGGTGAGCATGGCGTGCGAGCGGGGCAGGTGGTAGCGGCCCAGCCGGATCCTGGCCAGGTGACGGGCAGGGGTGAAGCCGAGGCGTTCGAGGGCGGCGGCGAACAGCAGGTTGTGCTCGTGGCAGTAGCCGCCGCGCCCGCCCGTCACCAGCTTGTCCTGCAGGCTGCCCAGGTCGAGGCCGATGTCGCGGCCGAGGATCACGTCCAGGTTCTCGAAGGGGATGGAACGGACGTGTCCCAGGTGCAGCGCGCGCAGCGTCGCGAACGTCGGGGTGCGCGGCCCGGTATAGCCGACGCGGTCCAGGTAGGCGTCAAGATCGAGCTTCTCGATGTCCCATGTCATGGGATCAACGATGGCGCGGGCGGGACGGGGCTCACATCACGTGTTCGCGGGATTCGTCGACAGAACCAGTCTTATGGCGAAATTTCGGTATCCGCCCCGTTCGAACGCCCGCGCCATCGGCACGTTCCCCGCGTCGGTGTCCGCCACGATCCGCTGAACCCCGCGTTCGGCGTGGAGGCGGGTGATCTCGCCGAGCAGTTCTTCCGCGAACCCGTGCCCGCGCCACTCCGGCACCACGCCGAGGTAGCTCACGACGGGGCCGGCGTCGTTCGCCGACGGCAGGGCGACCCCCACCAGGTCGCCCTCCGGCGTGTACGCCAGCCGCCACCACGCCCGCTCCCCGCGCATCGACCTGTAGTCGCGGACGTCCTGGCGGGCCTGCGCCACGGGGTCCATGGTCGTCAGGGCGTGACGGGTGTGGAAGTCGAGGGTCCCGACGGCCACCCGCCGGAACGCCTCCACGAAGACCTCGTCGTCGTCCTGCCCACGGAACACCAGCCGTCCCGAGGGCTCCGGGACGGGGGCGTCCGCGGTCCACTCATAGCGCAGGCGCTCCAGTTCCTCGGTCAGCCCGGCGCGGCCGGCGGCCTCCCACCGCCAGGCGACGGCCGGGCCGGTCTTGGGGTTGTCGCGCCAGCCGTTGGAGACGAACACGTGGTACTCCGGAGCTTCCCCGAACGCGTCGTGGGCCCGCCGCAGCAGCTCGGCGGCCAGGCCGACACGGTCATCGACGCGAGGGTGGACGTACAGGCAGTCCAGCGCGAGAGGCCGGTGGCCGTCGGGGAAACCCCACCACACGGCCCTGGCCAGGACCTCGCCGGCCTCGTCCGTGGCCAGCCAGATACGGTCGAAACGGTAGTTGCCGCTCTCCAGGAACGACAGGAGCCGGTCGGGATGGGCCCAGCTTATGGACTCGTCGACGACACAGCCGAGCAGGCGGTCAAGGTCAGCCTCGACCGCAGGACGGAAAAGCACGATTCCTCCGAGAAGTAGAAGCGGGCGCAGTGAGCGCCCGAACCAAAGCCGAACATCTCTGCGCCTCCTTTCTTCGGACTTTTCGGCGTGCGATGGCACTCTAGCGGAAATATCACGAAAGGATGGGGCTGTGAGGTCCTACGACGACGACACGCTGCCTCTGCAGCCCCCGATCCGGCTGCCCGGCGAAGCCACACTCGCGGCCGCCGTGCGCGCCGCCCCGCTGGCCGAGGAACTGGAGCCGGCGGGCTCCGACGCCGAGGTGCTGGCCGCCTGGGCGGACCACTGCCGCGAACGGCTGGCCGCCGACGAAGGGCTGCTGCTGGAGCTCATGAGGATGTTCCTGTCGCGGGAGCCGGTCGAGGACGGCGTCCCCGAGACGCTGACAGGGCTCGGCCTGGTACGGCGCACCGAACCGTACACGCTGACCTGGCTCGGCCTGTGGGTGGCACGGCTGATCGTCGCGGAGACCACCGGACAGGACGTCCCGGTCATGGGCACGCTCGCCGACGCCGACGCCGCCGGCCTGCTGCACGGGCTGCGCTCCTACCCCGAGGCCGACCGCGGCGAGGAACTGTCCGGCTGGGTGAAGGGGCGCGACGACGCGGTGAGCGAGATCACCTCGGTGCTGGCCACAGTCAGCCCGCTGAGCAGGGCGGTCGGAGTGGAGCTGCTGTCGTCGGACTTCGGCGAGGAAGGACGGCTGGCGCTCGCCGCGCTGCTGGATGAGCCCAAACTGGGCGCGGTGATCGCCGCCAGGACCGGCCGCGACGAACGCCGGCCCGCGCCGGACGAAATCGCCTGGGTGCTGGTGGACATGGCGGCGGCGCTGCTGGAGTTCGGGGGCGAGAGCGGTGAGGTGATCGAGTCGATCGCCATGGGGATGGACGCGGAGGAGCAGGCGGGGACGATCGCGATCCTGGCGTTCGGGGAACACCCCTGGACGGGGCGGGTGCTGCAGGTGTTCATCGACCGCCATCCGGACGAACGGGTGGTCGCCTCGGCCCGCAAGGCCCTGCGCCGGCTCCGCGGCCTGGCCGACGTCCGGAGCTAGAACGGCATCCGGCTGTGACGCGGGGGAACCGCGTTGTGAGGGTGGTGGGCGGCGGTAGAGTCGGCGTGGTGATGAAGCACGCGATCTCCCCGCAGGCCGGCATCGTCGATGACGCGTACGCCTGCGACTGCGGCGTCCTGCTGGCCGGCCGGATGACGGCAGAGCTGCACGCGGCCGAGAACGGACTCTGTTCGGCGTGCCTCGGTTCCGCCGACGAGGAACTGGTGCCCGGGGTGACACGTGGTTGCACCGCGTGCGTGGCCACCGGGCGCCGGAAGGAGCAGATCACCTGGCAGCTCGCCTGCGCCGAGGCCGAGCACCTGATCACGATGACCATGGTGCGTGGGATCGTCGCGGGGCTCGACGGGCCGTTCCGGCTGTCGGAGATCGCCGACACGGTCCGCGCCGGGCTGGGGCTGCCCGCCGGGCGGCTGCCTGTCGGGCCCCGGGTGCGTGATCTGCTCCTGGAGTTGCAGGCGGTGGGCGAGATCACGATGTTGTCGGCCCCCGATGAGCTGGTCGGGACGGACATGGTCCTCTACCGCGACCCGCAGTGGCAGCGCGCCCGCACCCTGGGGCTGTGACCCTCTGCCGTCCCCGGCAACCGCCGGTCAGGCGCGGCAGAGGATCTCGCCGTGCAGGATCGACAGCCAGCCGTCCTCCGCGGCGGCCCACTTCAGCCACCCCTGCGAGATCCGCCGCAGATCCCCTTCGGTGGCGGCTCCCGTGGCCAGCGCCTGCCGGGCCATGGACGAGTGCAGGACGCGTTCCGCCCACATCCCGCCCCACCAGGCGCGATCGTCCGGTGTGGCGAAGCACCAGGTCGAGGAGGTGGCGGTGATGTCGGTGAATCCGGCGGCCCGGGCCCAGGACAGCAGTCGCCGCCCGGCGTCCGGTTCGCCGCCGTTGCCCCGCGCGACCTTCTGGTACAGGGCCAGCCATTCGTCCAGCTCCGGCAGCAGCGGATACCACGTGAACGCCGAGTAGTCGCTGTCCCTGGCCGCCACGTACCCGGCCGGCTTGGTCACCCGGCGCATCTCCCGCAGCGCCCGCACCGGATCGCCCACGTGCTGCAGCACCTGGTGCGCGTGGACGACGCAGAAGGTGTCGTCGGGGAAGTCGAGCGCGTGCACGTCGGTGACCGTGAAGTCCACGTTCGTCAGCCCTCGGGCGTTCACCTCGGCCCTGGCCAGCTCCAACGCCTCCGCGCTGACCTCGGACGCCGTCAGGTGCCCGGTCCGCGCCGCCAGGTCGGCGGTGATCGTGCCGGGGCCGCTGCCCACGTCCAGCACCTTCATGTGCGCTTTGAGGTGGGGCAGCAGGTAGGCGGCCGAGTTCGCGGCGGTGCGCCAGCGGTGCGAGCGCAGCACGGACTCGTGGTGGCCATGGGTGTAGACGGCATCCATCGCGAACTCCCAACCGAAGACGACGGCACCGACTTTACCCCTGGTCTCATTATTCAGGAGATAACGTCTTGCGATATGAGACGCTTGGAGCGCCCATAGACTTGTGCCGACACGTTCACAAGATGAGGAGAGGCGTTGGTCGTGGGAGAGGTCCGGCCGATCGTGCGTGTGGGCGACCCCGTGCTGCATCACCCGTGCGAGCCGGTCACCCGGTTCGACGGCGAATTGGCGGCGCTGGTGGACGACATGTTCGCCAGCATGTACGCGGCGGAGGGCGTGGGCCTGGCCGCCAACCAGATCGGCGTGCCGCTGCGCGTGTTCGTCTACGACTGCCCGGACGCCGACGGCGAACACCACAAGGGCGTCGTCGTCAATCCGGCGCTGGAGCTTCCCGAGGTCGGCGAGCGCCGCCTGGACGCCGGCGACGAGGGCTGCCTGTCGGTGCCCGGCCAGTACGCGCCGCTGCCCCGCGCCGACCATGCCGTCGTGCACGGGTTCGACGCGGACGGGGAGCCCGTGACCGTCGAGGGCACCGGACTGCTGGCCCGCTGCCTGCAGCACGAGACCGATCACCTCGATGGCTACCTGTACATCGATCGCCTTCCGGCCAAACGCCGCAAGCAGGTGCTGGCCGCATACAAGGAGGAGCATTCCACTATCGCGGACATATCACCGCTATAGTGGAGAAATGCGCAGTGAAGGGGTTCTGTCCAGTGGCCTGTCGATGGCCGAGCTCGGGCTGCGGATCCGCACCGAGCGCCGGACACGCGGCCTGTCCATCGATCGCCTCACCGAGCTGAGCGGCATCAGCAGGAGCATGGTCTCGGAGGTCGAGCGGGGCACGAAGACGCCGACCGTGCTCGTGCTCGACCGCCTGGCCACGGCGCTCGGCACCTCGATCGGGCGCCTGCTCGACGAACCCGCGCACCAAGCCATGCGGGTGCTGCGCCATTCCGGGCAGCGGGTGCTGCGCGACCCGTCCGGCTGGGAGCGGCGGGTGCTGTCGCCGGTGCTGGAGGACGTGGAGTTCGAGTTCATGCGCACCACGATCGGGCCCGGTGTGGACGCGGGCGAGTTCGCGCCGCACGCGCCGGGGTCGCGGGAGTACCTCGCCGTCGAGAGCGGCAGCCTGCGCCTGACGATCAACGGCAGGCCGTACGAGCTGGGGACCGGCGACTCGGCGTACTACCCGGGCGACTGCCGTCACGCCTTCGCCAACGACGGCCCCGCCGACTGCGTCTACTACCTCGCCATGGAACTGGGCGCAGCCGGTCAGCACGATCCCCGGACCGTGCGGCACGACCCCCACACCGGGCAGCACGACCCCTGGAAGGAACCGCTCGATGGATGAACTCCACCCAACAGAATTCCACGCCAACCTGGATGGTCCTGGCCCGAACCAGCCAAGAGCCAATGAGCTCCGTGCCAATGCGCCGGGCGTCAGCAGGCCGGGCCCCGGTCGACCGGGCGCCGAAGAGCTGGGCGTCAGCGGGCTGGGCGTCGATGGGTCGGGTGCTGAAGAACCGGGCGCCGACGAACAGGGCGTTGGTGAGCTGGGCGTCGGCGGGTCGGGCCCCGGCGGGCGTACCGGTACCGACCTGGGGCGGGTTGGTGGCAGGGCGGTGGAGATCGTGGCCGAGCATCTGGCGGCGCTTCCCGCCCGGCCCGTCTGGCAGCCCGTCCCCGACGCCGCCCGCGCCTGGTTGGGTGAGCAGGATCTGCCCGAGACCGGCCGCCCTCTCGATGACCTGCTCGACGACGTCCGCGCCCGCGTTCTGCCGCACCCCATGGGCAACGGTCATCCCCGGTTCTTCGGCTGGGTGAACTCCCCGCCCAACCCGGCGGGCGTGCTCGTCGAGCCGCTGGCCGCCGCCCTCAACCCGAGCTGCGCCGGAGGCGACCACGCGGGCCCCCACCTGGAACGTTCCGTGGTGCGCTGGCTGGCCGACCTGGTCGGCTTCCCGCATCCGCCCGGCGGCGGACTGCTGACCAGCGGCGCGTCCATGGCCACCGTGATCTGCCTGGCCGCCGCCCGCCAGCGGGCGGCGCTCGCTGACGGCTGGGACGCTCGTGAGGAGGGCCTGTCGGCGCGCCCGCCCATGATCATGTACGTCACGGAGGAGGGCCACAGCTGCCTGCACAAGGCGGCCCAGCTCCTCGGGATCGGCGCGCGCAACGTCCGCACCGTGCCGGTCGACGGCTCATACCGGATGGACGTGGCGGCGCTGCGCGAGATGATCGCCGCGGACCGGGCGGCGGGGCTGCGGCCGTTCTGCGTGGCGGGCAGCGCGGGCACCGTGAACTCCGGCGCGGTCGACCCGCTCGGCGAGATCGCCGACGTGGCCGCCGAGCACGGACTGTGGTTCCACGTGGACGGCGCGTACGGCGCGCTCGGCGTCCTGGCCGACGGCGCCGCGCCGCACTACGCGGGCATGGAACGAGCCGACTCGCTGGCCCTCGACCCGCACAAGTGGCTCGGCGTCCCGGTGGGCTGCGGCTGCGCCCTGCTGCGCGATCCGGGGGCGGCGCGGGCCGCCTTCAGCCTGGTGCCCTCCTACCTGGTGGACGACAACGCCGATGATCTCGGATGGTTCGCCGAGTACGGACCCGAACAAACCCGCCCGTTCCGGGCGCTGAAGACCTGGGCCACCATGTCGTACCTCGGCCGGGCCGGGATCACCCGCCTGGTCGACCACACGACGGGACTGGCCCGCACGCTCGCCGCCATGGTCGAGCAGGCCCTCGACTTCGAACTGCTCGCCCCGGTCACCACCTCGATCACCGCCTTCAGGCACCGCCCGCGTCCCGACGGCCTGGACGCGCTCAACCGGGCGATCCCCGGCGCGGTCCAGGCGCGCGGGAACGCATTCATCACCGGCACCAGGCTCGGCGGGCGCGAGGCGCTGCGCGCCTGCTTCCTGCACCCGGACACCACCGAGCGGGACCTGGCCGTCCTGCTGGAGGAGATCAGGCTGGCCGCCAAGGGCATGTAGCCGGAGGAGGTCAGGCTGATCGCCAAGGGGCGTGTGGTCAGAGGAGGTCAGGCTGATCGCCAAGGGGCCTATGAGAAGGTCAAACGGCGGCCCCGACACGCGCGTTGAACGCAGATAACGGACAAAGTCCGTGAACGGGGCATCCGCCGGGGTAGAGGGCCGCTGGGCCGACACCAGCAGGAGGTTCCCATGGCGGAGACCGTGGCAGATGTGATGACGTCCCACCCGGCGACGGTCGAGGCCGACCAGCCCGTATCCGCCGCCGCGGCGCTCATGCGCGACAACGACCTGGGCGCCGTGATCGTCAACGACAACGGGCGCATCCACGGCATCATCACCGACCGTGACATCACCGTGCGCGTGGTGGCCTGGGACAAGCCGCCGCAGACGCCGGTCCGCGAGGCCTACAGCCCGTCCGTCGAGGCCGTCGGGCCCGACACCAGCATCGACCAGGCGGTACGGCTGATGCGCTCGCACGCCGTACGCCGCCTTCCGGTCGTCGAGGACGGCCGCGCCGTCGGCATCGTCAGCCTCGGCGACCTCGCGCGCGCACGCGACCCCCACTCCGCGCTCGCCGACATCTCCGCCGCCGAGGGCAACCGGTAACGTGGCCGGGTGGTCACCGTCGAGGATGTACGCCAGTTCGCGCGCACGCTCCCGCGCACCTCGGAGCACCTGATCAGAGACCGCGTCAAGTTCCGGATCGGAAAGATCGTCTACGTGGCGTTCTCGCGCGAGGAGACGCTGATGGGTTTCGCGTTCCCCAAGGAGGAGCGCGAGGCCCTCGTGGCCGCCGAGCCGGAGAAGTTCCTCATGCCCGGGGAGTCGGACCTGCGTTTCAACTGGGTGGTGGTACGACTGGCCGCCATCGACGTGACGGAGATGCGGGAGTTGGTCCTGGAGGCGTGGCGGATGTGCGTGCCGAAGAAGGTGCGCAGGGAGCAGGAACTGGCCGCGGGGCCGTGAGCGCCTTTGACCTGCGGAAAAAGGTGTTTGCCGAAACAAGTCTCTTCTGCGGGGCAGGCCGGTGGAAGACTGGGTTTGACGGAGGGGGGATGTCATGATCGAAGTCAAGAGCATCGACAAGCCGGACGAACGGCGTGACTTCCCGCGAGGTCACCTGGAGATCTGCCACCTGAGCGGGCTCGACTTCTGCTGCGCCACGTTCGAGCCGGGCTGGCGCTGGTCCGAGTCGGTCAAGCCGATCGCGGGGACGGATTTGTGCCAGGTCCACCACAACGGCTTCGTCGCCGCCGGACGGATGCGCCTGCGGATGGAGGACGGCACCGAGTCCGAGGTGGGGGCCGGCGAGGTGTTCGTCTGCCAGCCGGGCCACGACTCGTGGGTCGTCGGAGACGAGCAGACCGTGGTGTACGACTTCGCGGGCGGCATGACCGAATACGCCAAGGCGAAGGAGAGCTGAGCTGAGACCGCCGCGCGACCGGGCAACGCCCGGCCGCGCGATCTTTGGGACGCCGTGCTTACGCCCCTCAGACCGGCCTTGAAGAGCGGTGGACCGGGTCAGAGGTTCTCCCGGCGGACCGAGGCCAGGAAATCCTCCACCCGCCGCCGATCGGGACGCTCAGGCAGCGTGCACCGGGTCGCCGCCAGTTCGGCGGACAGACTCTGACGCCAGGCGTCCACCTCGGCCCAGGGCACCTCGCCCCGCTTGATCGCCAGCAACCGCTCTCTGTGCGGCCCCACCTGGATGAGCGGCTCGCCGTGCCGCACCAGGTGCAGGGCGCTGAGCAGCAGTCGCAGCATGTGCATGGTCCGCTTCCAGGCGGGCGCCGCCGGATCGAGGCGGCGCAACTGGGCGTCGGAGTAGCCGGCGAACGAGTGCCGCACCTTCTCCGACACGAACGCCGTGCGCAACTCGCGCAGCCGCCGTCCCGCAGGGGTGATCACCTCGACGATGGGGGACCACAGGCACTCCAGGACGGTGGGGTTGGCGTCGAGGGCGAGGACGCAGAAGCGTTCGACCTCCCACGAGAACTGCTCGGGCAGCGGCCCGTCACGGTGCGTGGGCGGTTTGTCCAGACGCCAGAACGCGGCCGTCGGCGCCGCGTACACTCCGCGCCGGTCGGTGTCGGAGTCGTCGGTCTCCAGCCCGTACGCCCGAGATCCCATGACGACGGAAAGGATCAGGTCATCGTTCATCCCCCATATCTTGCGCCATGGGGCGGTGGGCTGATCTGATCGATAAGTGCGCGGTTATGACGAGGTATACCGGCAAAGCATCGAAAGGCCCGAGGAGTTCTGGGCGGAGGCGGCCCGGGGCATCGACTGGGACGTGGCGCCCGCCACGGTGACCGGCGACGGCCGATGGTTCCCCGACGGGCGGCTCAACACCTGCTACAACGCGGTCGACCGGCACATGGAGGCCGGACGCGGCGGGCAGGCGGCGCTGATCTACGACAGCCCCGTCACCGGCACCGTGCGCACCATCACCTACGCCGAACTGCTCGACGAGGTGGCCAGGACGGCGGGCATGCTGCGCGACCTCGGCGTCCAGGCCGGCGACACCGTGGTGATCTACATGCCCATGGTGCCCGAGGCGGTCGTCGCGATGCTGGCCTGCGCGCGCCTCGGCGCGGTGCACTCGGTGGTGTTCGGCGGGTTCGCGGCAGGCGAGCTGGCGGTGCGGATCGACCACGCCAAGCCCAAGGTCGTGCTCTCGGCGTCCTGCGGGATCGAGCCGGCCCGGGTGGTGGCCTACAAGCCGCTGCTGGACGCCGCGCTGGAGCAGGCCGCCCACCGGCCCGGCCACTGCGTCATCCTGCGCAGGCCCCAGTGCGCGGCCGATCTGGAGGAGGGCCGCGACCTCGACTGGGAGAGCACCGTACGCGGCGCCGAGCCCGCCGCCTGCGTGAGCGTGGCGGCCACCGACCCGCTGTACATCCTCTACACCTCCGGCACCACCGGCCTGCCCAAGGGCGTCGTGCGCGACAACGGCGGCCACGCGGTGGCGCTGCACTGGAGCATGGCCAACGTGTACGGCGCCGCCCCCGGCGAGGTCTACTGGGCGGCCTCCGACGTCGGATGGGTCGTCGGCCACTCCTACATCGTCTACGCGCCGCTGCTGGCCGGCTGCACCACCGTCCTGTATGAGGGCAAACCGGTCGGCACCCCCGATCCGGGGGCGTTCTGGCGGGTGGTGGCCACGCACGGGGTGCGCACGCTGTTCACGGCGCCGACCGCGATCCGCGCCATCAAAAAAGAGGACCCATCCGGCAATTTCGCGAAAAAGTGGGACCTGTCCGGGCTGCGCTACCTCTTCCTCGCCGGCGAACGCCTCGACCCCGACACCTACCACTGGGCCTCCGACCTGCTCGGCATCCCCGTGATCGACCACTGGTGGCAGACCGAGACCGGCTGGCCCATCGCCGCCAACTGCGTCGGCATCGAGTCGCTGCCCATCAAGGCGGGCTCGCCCACCAAAGCCGTCCCCGGCTGGGACGTGCGCGTCCTCGACCCCGACGGCGAGCCGTGCCCGCCCGGCGTCGAGGGCGCGGTCACGATCAAGCTTCCCCTGCCGCCCGGCGCGCTGCCCACGCTCTACCGCGACGACGCCCGCTTCCACGCCTCCTACCTGGAGCGCTACCCGGGCCACTACCTGACGGGCGACGGCGGCCACCTCGACGCCGACGGCTACCTGTATGTGATGGGCCGCATCGACGACGTGATCAACGTGGCCGGTCACCGCCTGTCGACCGGCTCCATGGAGGAGGTCATCGCCTCCCACCCCGACGTGGCCGAGTGCGCAGTGATCGGCGTGGCCGACGAGCTGAAGGGCCAGCTCCCGGTCGGTTTCGTGGTGCTGAAGGCCGGCGCGGAGCGCGACCCCCAGGACGTCGAGCGCGAGCTGACCGCCCTGATGCGCGAGCGCATCGGCCCCGTGGCCGCCTTCCGCCGCGCCATGGTGGTCTCCCGCCTGCCGAAGACCCGTTCCGGCAAGATCCTGCGCGCCACGATGCGCGACATCGCCGACGGCAACTCCTACACCACGCCGTCCACCATCGAGGACCCGGCGGCGCTGCCCGAGATCGCCCGAGCTGTGAAAAGAACCTGACGCGATCACCACATACGTCGCATGATGGGACACCCCAGTCCCGGGAGGAGGCCATGATCGAGACCCCGAGCTACGCCGACGCCCTGAGAATTCTCGGCTGCAAGACCGGCAGGCTCGTCAAGGTGATCGGGTTCGCCTCGGCCGCCGCCCGTACCGGCTGGGCCCTGGCGGGCGGGGCCCAGCTCGCCCCCGGCCTGGCCGACCTGCGCGAGGAGATCGTCCGCTACGGCGAGGACGTCGTCAGCCGCATGCCCGAGCTGCGCAGCGGCGTGGACCGCCGCACCCGCACCCAGCGCCTGGCCGCCGCGCACGCCGTCATCGTCGTCTCCGCCTACTTCGAGGCGTTCGGCGAGGCGAAGCTGCCCTTCACCCTCGACCAGCTCGACCGCGCGGGCAAGATCTCCCGAGGCGTGCCCACGCCCGAGCGGTTCGCCAGACTCGTGGCCGAGCTGCTGCTCGAACGGCTGCCCACGCCCGAGCCGCACCTGCCCTACGCCGAGACCCGGCTGGAGGTGGAACGTGCCTACCTGCGCATGTCCGAGGCCATGGCTGGATATGTCGGAGCCCTGTCGGTCTGGGATGATCTGCCGGTCGATGACCGGTTCCTGCTGCCCCGCCTGCTCGCCGAAGGGCCGCCCGCGCACGCGCTGCGCATCTACGACGAGGACTACCGGTCGCTCACGCTCGACAGCCACGAGTTCGGGGTGCGCAGCCTGGTCACCGAGAAGCCGGCCCCGGCCACCGCCCTGTCGCGGGTGGCGTGGCTGCTGGCCGAGCTGGCCCCGCCCCGCGTCGGCGACGGCCCCGTGGTGCACCGGGCCAGGATGGCGGCCAACGCGCTCGACCGGCCGCTGCTGATCGCCGGCAAGCCCCCCGAGGACGTCTCCCTGCCGCTGCTCGGCGAGGGCTACCTCAGCCCCCGCTTCCGCGTCGCGGAGCTGACCCGCGAGGCCATGCCCGCGCAGCGGAGCTGGTGGGCCGGCCGGCGGCTGCTGCCCGACGGCGAGGCGTTCCTGGTGGGCCACCTGACCTCGCTGCGCGCCGCCCAGGCGCCGCTGCTGGTGCTGGGCGAGCCCGGCTCGGGCAAGACCAAACTCGCGGAGGTCCTGGCCGCCCGGCTGGCCAGATCGGAGTTCCTGCCGATCAGGGTGGAGCTGCGCGGCGTGGCGGCGCGGGCCGGCGTCACCGAACAGATCGAGCAGGCCATCGCGGAGATGCTGGGGGAGGAGGTCTCCTACGCCGACCTGGTGGCCGCCGGGGGCGGGGCCATGCCGGTGGTCCTGCTGGACGGGTTCGACGAACTGGTCCAGGGCGGCATCAACCGCTACGACTACCTGGAGGACGTCCAGGACTTCCAGCGCCGGGAGGCCGATCTCGGCCGGCCGGTCGCGGTGATCGTGACCAGCCGCACCGTCGTGGCCGACCGGATCAGGTTCCCCGAAGGGCTGCTCGCGCTGGAGCTCCAGCCGTTCGACGACGAGCAGGTACGCCAGTGGCTCGACATCTGGGACCAGGCCAACCGCGCCCTGCTGGCCAGGCGCGACCTGAAGCCCCTGCCCGCCGAGGCGGCGCTCGTCCACGGCGAGATGGCCAGGCAGCCGCTGCTCCTGCTGCTGCTCGCGCTCTATGACGCGGGCGGCAACGCCCTGCAGCGCGACCACGGCCCGCTCGGCCGCGCCCGCCTGTATGAGGTCCTGCTGCGGGACTACACCGAACGCGAGACCGGCGGCGCCCGCCGGGTGATGATCGACCAGGAGCTGGTCATGCTCGGCGCGGTGGCGCTGTCCATGCTGGCCGGCGGTCGCCAGGTGATCACGGACGAGGCGCTCAACAGGAACCTGCCCGCGCTGTGCCACGGCGGCGAGGACGACGGCGAGCAGGACACCCAGATCGACTGGGCACGCCGGGCCACCGAGCGCTTCTTCTTCGTCCGCAGGAACGGCCACGCCTTCCTGCACGCCACCTTCGGCGAGTTCCTGGTGGCCTGGCTGGCCATGTACGCCCTGCGCGACCTCGACAGGCGCCGCCGCCTGGCGGGCGACGAACCCCTGGCCATCGTCCAGAGCGTGGACGACGACCTGCTGTACGCCGTCACCTCCCACTCCTGCCTGGCCGAGCGCGGCCCGACGATCGGCTTCGTCATGGAGCTGCTCGACGAGGTGCCCGGCGCGGTGCGGGCCAGATGCGTCACGCTGCTGACCGGGCTGCTGCGCCGCTCCCTGTACGAGCGCCCGCGCCGCCACTTCATCGGCTTCCAGCCCGTACGCCACCCGACGACCCGCCGCCTGGCCGCCTACTCCGCGAACCTCGCCCTGCTCATCGTGGCCGCCTCCGAGCAGCCGGTCACCGTCTCCTCGCTGCTGCCGGGGCCCGACCACCTCGAACGCTGGGCGGCCCTGACCCACCTGTGGAAGGGCCAGCTCGGCCTGGAGGGCTGGACGGGGCTGGTCACCGCGCTGTCGGCGCAGCGGGTGGTGGAGGGCGGCAAGGAGGACGTCATCCTCGGCTCCGGCGAGGGCGGCGCCATGGGCGACGTCGTCGTCGCGGTCGCCACCGGCCACAGCCCCCGCCACCGCCGGCTGCTCGACCTGCTGCTGGGGGCGTTGGGGGAGGGCCGCGCGCCCGCCTACCGCGACCGCGTGGCCATCCTGGAGGAGCTGGTGCGCACCGTGGCCGTCCGCTCGCCCGCCATGCACCGGGCGCTCGGCGCCCTGTGGAACGAAGAGGGCGCCGACCACGCCGGGCTGCGGCCGCTGCTGCTCGCCCTGCTCGCCGACCCCACCGACCGCATGGCGACCTGGGACCAGCTCGTCAAGTCCGGCATCCCGGAGACGGTCCTGTGGGAGATCAAGGAGAGTCAGGGCGCCGACTGATCGACCGGCAGCTCCACGGTGATCGTCA
This sequence comes from Nonomuraea purpurea, assembly GCF_042650645.1. Lineage (NCBI taxonomy): Bacteria > Bacillati > Actinomycetota > Actinomycetes > Streptosporangiales > Streptosporangiaceae > Nonomuraea > Nonomuraea purpurea. The sequence goes on along the minus strand of NZ_JBHSBI010000003.1, from coordinate 301,030 downwards.
GCCCGCCCTCGTCCCTCGGCCGGGCCGTGACGGTGCCGCCGTGCGCCTCGGCGATCACCCGGACGATCGACAACCCCAGCCCGCTGCCCCGGTCAGAACGCAGCCGGTCGCCGTGCAGCCGGCGGAACGGCTCGAAGATCGTCTCGATCTCGTACTGCGGCACCTGCAACCCCGTGTTGGCCACGACCAGCTCGACCTGCTCGGTCCGCCGCCGCGTCGTCACCCACACCTCGCCCTTGGGGTGGTTGTGCCGGATCGCGTTCTCCACCAGGTTCTGCACCAGCCGCTCCACCAGCACCGCCTCGCCCGTCGTCGGGGCCGAGTCCAGCAGCCGGTGCATGCTCACCTCGCGCTCGCCCGCCTCCTCGGCCGCCTGGTCGAGCACGTGCTCGGCCACGTCCGTCAGGTCGAACGGCCGCCGGTCCAGCACCGCCTGCTCGCCCTCCGCCAGCGCCAGCAGGCCGTCGATGAGGCGTTCGTGGCGAGCGTTGACCAGCAGCAGCGACTCGCCGAGCCGCTTGACGTCCTCGGTGGCGTCCGGCCGCCGTACGGCCACGTCCACCAGCGTCCTGTTGATGGTCAGCGGCGTGCGCAGCTCGTGGGAGGCGTTGGCGACGAAACGCCGCTGGCTGTCGAACGAACGGGCCAGCCGGCCGAGCATCGTGTCGAAGATCTCGGTCAGCTCCTTGACCTCCTCGCGCGGGCCGTCGTAGCCGATGCGCTCGCTCAGGTCGTGGCTCTGGGCGACGCGGCGGGCGGTCTCGGTGACCGATCTGACCGGCTGGAGCACCCACCCGGCGGCGCGCCAGCCGAGCCCGTACGCCCCGCCCGTGATCGCCAGTACGGCGAGCGCGCCGATCGTGCGCACGTTGGACAGGGTGTCGCGCTGGTAGACCTCCCGGACGTGCATCGCCCGCGTGCGTGCGATCTCGTAATAGTCGCTCCCGCGGCGGATCATCCACGAGGTGTTGTTGATGTACTCCGGGGTGAGCAGGCCGCTGCGGTATTCCAGGCTCTGCCGGACGACGACGTACAGCCCGGCCACCGTCAACGAGCCGAGCACGAAACAGATCCCGGCGCAGGCCAGGGCGAAACGCAGGCGGACGCTCATGGGATGCGGTACCCCGCCCCCGGCACGGTCTCGATGACCTGCGGCTCGCCGAGCTTCTTGCGCAGCTTCATCACCGTGGTGCGCACGGTGTTGGTGAACGGGTCGATGTGCTCATCCCAGACCTTCTCCAGCAGGTCCTCGGCCGAGACCACCGCGCCCTGGGCGCGCAGCAGCTCGGCCAGCACGCCGAACTCCTTGCGCGCCAGCGGCACGTACCGGCCCTCGCGGAAGACCTGCCGGTGCGCCCAGTCCAGCCGCACCCCGGCCCGTTCCAGCATCGGCGGATCGGCCGGCCTGGCCCTGCGGCCGAGCGCGTGCACCCGCGCCACCAACTCCTCGAACGCGAACGGCTTCGGCAGGTAGTCGTCGGCCCCCAGCGACAACCCCGCCACCCGGGAGCGCACGTCGCCGGAGGCGGTGAGCATGAGCACCCGGACCAGCCCGCCCTGCCGGACCACCGTCCTGCACACCTCGTCCCCGTGGGTCAGCGGCAGATCCCTGTCGAGGACCAGCACGTCGTAGTCGTGCACGGCGAGCCGTTCGAGCGCCGCCTCCCCGTCGTAGGCGACGTCGACGGCCAGCGCCTCCCCTCGCAGCCCCTCGGCGATCGAGTCGGCGAGCATCCGCTCGTCCTCGGCGACCAAAACGCGCACTGCGCCCCCAAAAAAGATGTTAAATGCCGCCAGTGTGCTCAGGATCGGATAACGCGGGCATAACCACATTCCGAGACGATCAGCGTAGCGACGAAGAGAGGCTGTGGTGGGGTCGTGTGCAAGTGGTGGTTTCTCGGACTCACCTTTGCGAGGCTGACAGTCAAGCGGAATCTTACGTAATATCCCAACATCACGAGCGGTGGGGGCGCCAGGGTGCCAGGACAGAGCGTGGGTGTGGTCGTCGATCCGGGAGTGCCACCGGAGGTGGCCGGTCTTCTGCGGGCCAACGCCGCGCTGCTGTCAAGGGTGCGCAACGGCTACGTGCCACCACCCGTCGTGCGCCCGTCGCAGCGCAGGAGCCCCTCCAGCGCCCTGCTCCTGGCGGCCACGCCCGTCGTGGTCGCGCTCATGGCCGTCTTACTGGCCTCGCCGGCCGCTCCGGCCGGGTTCGTGCTGCTGGGCACGTACGTCTTCATCGTCCTGGTGAAGATCGCCTCCATGAACGAGGTGCACGAGGACGACCGGCCGCGCGAACGCGGCGTGTACGAGCAGGCCCGCTGGTACGACGGCCGCTACCTGCTGCCCGAGGACTTCGACCCGGAGGCCGCGCACGTGCTCGTCCGGGCCCAGCGGGCCATCGGATCCGTGCTGCGCTCCCACGTCAACGCCGAAGGGCTGCTGGACGACGCCCGCAACGCGGTGATGCTGCCCGCGCAGGAGTGGGAGATCGCCCGCCTGCTGGCCAAGCTCTCCGCCCTGCGCCTGGAGCACAAGGAACTGCTGGCCAGAGGCATCGCCCCCGAGGTCGCCTCGGTCATCGAGCCGCTGGAGCGGGCGCTGGCCAACAGCGAGGCCGCCGTCGTCGCCCGCGTCGAGGCGCTGGAACGTTACGCCCGCCATGTCGCCGAGGCCGAGCGCGCCTACCACGCGCGGGGCCAGATCGAGGAGCTGCGCTCCCGGCTGCCGCGGTACGAGGAGTTGCTGGCCGAGGCGGGCGCCGACGGGCTGGCCGTGGCCGAGATCGAACGCCTGGCGCACGACGCCGACGTGCTCGAACGCACCTTACGGCGCAGCGTCGAGTCCGCCCATGACGCCTTCAGATACCTGGAAGGCTGAGTGGCGTTCGGGTGAGCAGAGCAGGCAGGCGCGCAGTCCCGGCACACAGGATCGACGACGCGCCAGGACGTCAGGCGAAGGTGATAGTCGATCCGGCGCTCCCCGGCGACGTCGCGTCCCTCCTTCGTGACAACCGCCGCATCCTCCTGCGCGTCCACGCGGGCTGGAGCCCGCCGCACAAGCGCCGTGGGCCCCTGGCGGAGGTGCTGGACAGGCTGCCGGGCGGGGTGGCCAGGACGGTGGCCTTCGCGACCGCCGCGGCCACGGCGGTCTACGGGCTGGTCCTGTTCGTCGCCGAGAACTACACACCCTTCGTGGTGATCATGATGGGGGCCGCCCTGCTGATCGTCAGCGTCCTGCTCAGGCCCAGGCCCGACGCCGAGGCCGAGCGGCGGCAGGCGCTCGAACGCGAGGTCCACGACCAGGCGCGCCGGCACGAGGGCCGCTACGTGCTGCGCGACGAGCTCGACGAGCCCGCCCGCGCGCTCATGGCCCGCGCCCAGGCGGCCATCGGCCTGGTCATGGACTCGAGCGTGCACGCCGAAGGGCTGCTGGACGACGCCCGCAACGCGGTGATGCTGCCCGCCCAGGAGTGGGAGATCGCCCGCCTGCTGGCCAAGCTGTCGGAGCTGCGCTCGGAGCATCAGGAGGTCGTCGCGGAGGGCGTCACCCCCGAGGTGGCCGCCGTGGCCGAGCCCCTGGCCGAGGTGCTCGACAGCAGCCAGCGGGCCGTGGTCGCCAGGGTCGAGGCCCTGGAGCGTTACGCGGGCCACGTCGCCGACGCCGAGCGCGCCTACCGCGCCCGCCATCAGATCGAACGTCTCAGCGCCCGCCTGCCCCGCTACGAGGAGCTGCTGGCCGAGTCGGGCGCCGACGGAGCGGCCATGCCGGAGCTGAGCCGATTGTCCGACGACGCCGACCGTCTTGAACAGGCACTACGTGACAGCGTGAGCTCGGCTCATGAGGCTTTTCGCCACCTACGTGGCTGACTTCCCCTAGGATCCGGATTTGTGGCGGATGTGGTTGTAGACCCCGGGGTGCCGCCGGACGACGCCCAACTCCTCAAGCAAGGCCGGCGGGTCCTGCTCAAGATGCGCCAGGGCTGGACCCCCGAATCCCGCCCGGCCGTCTCCAGCGGGAACCGCCGCGTGCTCTCGGGCGGCTTCGCGATGATGGCCCTCTTCGGCCTGGTGCTCGGCTTCGGCGGCCTGGGCCGAGGGCTCGGCCTGCTGATGCTGGTGCTGATCGGCGTCCCGCTGATGATCGTGATGTTCCTGCGCCACGACCTGTCGGCGGACGACGACGAGGACGAGGACGAGTACGAACGCGACATCTACGAGCAACTGCGCTGGTACGAGGGCAGCTACGTGCTCGTGGACGACCTGGACGAATCCTCCAGGAGGCTGCTCTCCCGCGCCCAGCGCGCGATCGGCGTCGTCCTCGGCGCCCGGGTCCACAGCGAAGGGCTGCTGGACGACGCCCGCAACGCGGTGATGCTGCCCGCGCAGGAGTGGGAGATCGCCCGCCTGCTGGCCAAACTGTCGGCCCTGCGCGCCAAGCACAGGGAGACCGTCTCCAAGGGGCTCACGCCCGAGGTGTCGGCCGTGGCCGAGCCGCTGGCCAGGGCGCTCGACAGCAGCGAGGACGCCGTCCTGGCCCGCGTGGAGGCGCTGGAACGTTACGCCGCCAACGTCACCGAGGCCGAGCGCGCCTACGTGGCCCACCACCAGATCGAGGAGCTGCGGGGACGGCTGCACCAGTACGAGGAACTGGTGGCCGAGACCGGGGCGGACGGCTTCGCCGTACCGGAGCTGGAACGGCTGGCGCGCGACGCCGACCGGCTGGAGCAGGCGTTGAGGCGGAGCGTCAGCTCCGCCCACGAGGCCTTCCGCTACCTGGAGCCGCCGACCCAGGAAGAGGACACCTGAGCCGCCTCCAGCAGCAGGTCGCACAGGGCGTCGGCCGCGTCGAGGCGGCCGAGCTTGGCCGCCGCCTGCCCCATCGAGGCCCGCAGGCCAGGGTCGGCCAGCAGCGGCATCAGCTCCGCCAGGAGCTGTTCGGCCGTGGGGCCGGGTTCGAGCAGCGCCCGCGCCGCGCCCGAGGAGGCCAGGTAGCCGGCGTTCTTGCGCTGCTCGTCGCCGCCGGTCGGGATCAGCGGGATCAGCACCGAGGGTTTGCCGATGGCCGTCAGCTCCGACACCGTGCCCGCCCCGCTGCGTGAGATCACCACGTCGGCCGCCGCGAACAGGTCGGCCAGCTCCGAGCCCACGTAGGGCACCGGGTGGTATCGGTCGGCCAGGTCTTGCGGCAGCGGCACGGCCCGCATCTGGTCGATCCAGGCGGGGCCGCACTGGTGCACGATCTGCGCGTGCGGCAGCAGCCGCGGCAGCACCTCCGCGATGAGCGTGTTGATCTGCTTGCTGCCCTGAGCGCCGCCCGTCACGTAGATCAGCGGCACCTCGAACGTCAGCCCGAACAGGTCGTAGGCCGCCGCCCTGTTGCCCTGCAGCAGCTCCGGCCTGATCGGATTGCCCGTCACCACGGCCTTGCCCCGGGCGGAGGCCGGCAGGTAGTCGAGCGAGGACTCGTGCGACAGCGCGATCCTGGTCGCGAGCCTGGCCAGGATGCGGTTGGCCAGCCCCACCACGGTCGTCTGCTCGTGCATGACCAGCGGCCGGCGGATCAGCTTGGCCGCCACGCCGATGGGCACCGCCACATAACCCCCCGTCGACAACACCACGTCGGGCAGGTAGCGGGCGGCGTGCCCGACCGCCTGCAGGACGCCGATCGGGATGCGGAACACGTCGGCGATGTTGGTGCCCAGCTCCTTGAGGTTGGGACGGCGGCGCAGCTTGCCCGTCGTGATCGCCTTGAACGGGATGCCGTGCTCGGCCGTGATCCTGGCCTCCAGGCCGTTCGCGGTGCCCACCCACAGCACGTCGTGCGGCACCTGACGTCGCTGGACCGCCGACAGGGTCGTCAGGGCCGGATAGGTGTGACCACCGGTGCCGCCGCCGGTGATCAACAGTCGCAGGGTTCGTGACATGCGATCAGAGTATGGCCGCGCAGCGGAAACCGGTGTGCCCGGTCGAGGAGTCCGGCGTGTTCGCGGTGCGGGCGGCCACGCGGTAGCGGTTGCAGTAGGAGTCGTGGCACATGTACGAGCCGCCGCGGATCACCTTGGCCGCGCCCTCGGCGGGCCCGGCCGGGTCCTCGGCGGACGCCTCCCACGTCGTGCCCCACCAGTCGGCCGTCCACTCCCACACGTTGCCCGAGACGTTGTAGAGCCCGTAGCCGTTGGGCTGGAACGACTTGACCGGCATCGTGCCCTTGCTCGGCGCGGTCGGGAAACGGCCCTGCCAGATGTTGCACCGCTGCCGCCCCTTCGGCGCCAGCTCCTCGCCCCATGGGTAGCGGGCCCGCTCCAGCCCGCCGCGGGCGGCCATCTCCCACTCCGCCTCGGTGGGCAGGCGCTTGCCCGCCCAGGCGGCGTACGCGGTGGCGTCGTTCCACGACACGTGCACGACCGGGTGGTTCTGGCGGTCGCCGACCGAGGAGCCGGGCCCCTCGGGCGTACGCCACGTCGCCCCCTCGACCCCGGCCCACCAGGGCGCGCCCGGCACGGTGGCCTCCATGACCCCGCCCGCGGCGAACTGACGGAACACGAACGACCAGCCGATCCGCTCGGCCTCGGTCACGTATCCGCTCTCCTTGACGAACGTGGCGAACTGCGCGTTCGTCACGCACGTGGGGTCGATCATGAACGGCCGCAGGCGCACCTCACGCACCGGCCCCTCGCCGTCCTCGGGACGCCCGTCCGGATCGTCCCCGCCCATGAGGAACGTCCCGCCGGGTACGCGGACCATCCCACGCGGCGACGCCCGCCGCACGGCGATCACCGGCCCTTCCTCGTAGGGCCCGGCGGCGGCGTCTCTGCTCGGGCCACAGCAAGCGCTCAACAATCCCCCCAAACGTGTCACGACACCATGGAAGGGTAGTGCCTGAAGTATGCCCACGATCACGCGGCCACCGGCCGCAGGCGAGGTTGCGGGGGATCGGGCAGCCCCATGTGAGCGCTCGGTCAAGGTGCCCGCCGACTCGGCCGCCACATTCCTGCCCTGTTTCCCAGAAAAAGCCGCAGACCGGTAGCTTTTTCTCATGCGACTCGGCGTGCTGGACATCGGCTCGAACACCGTCCATTTACTGGTCGTGGACGCCCACCGCGGCGCGCGGCCCATGCCCGCCTACTCCCACAAGGAGAATCTCCGCCTGACGGAGTACCTCGACGAGCACAACCACCTGGCCGGGGACGGCCCCGCGCGGCTCGGCGCCTTCGTCGAGGAGGCCGTCCACCTCGCCGAGGACAAGGGGGTGGAGGACCTGCTGGCCTTCGCCACCTCCGCCGTGCGCGAGGCCGCCAACGGCGAGGAGGTCCTGGCCCAGATCGCCGAGCGCAGCGGCGTGCGCATCTCCGTGCTGTCCGGGCGCGACGAGGCCCGGCTGACGTTCCTGGCCGTGCGCCGCTGGTTCGGCTGGTCGTCCGGGCGGCTGCTGGCCTTCGACATAGGGGGTGGCTCGCTGGAGATCGCCGCGGGGGTGGACGAGGAGCCCGACGTGGCCGTCTCGCTGCCGCTGGGCGCCGGGCGGCTGACCCGCGACTGGTTCACCGGCGACCCGCCGTCCGCGGAAGAGGTGCGCAAACTGCGCAAGCACGTACGCGCCGAGATCGCGCGCACCGTCGGCGACGTCGTCAGGTACGGCGAGCCCGACCGCGCCGTGGCCACCTCCAAGACCTTCAAACAGCTCGCCAGGATCGCCGGCGCGGCGCCCTCCAGCAACGGCCCGTACGTCTCCCGCTCCCTGACACGCCAGAACATGGCCGACTGGGCCGTCAAGCTCACCACCATGAGATCGACGGAACGGGCCGTGCTGTCGGGCGTGTCCGAGGGCCGGGCGGCCCAGCTCGCCGCCGGGGCGCTGGTGGCCGACGCGGCGATGGACCTGTTCGAGGTGGACCGGCTGGAGGTCTGTCCGTGGGCGCTGCGCGAGGGAGTCATCCTGCGCAGGCTCGACCTGCTGCCCGGGCGGCTCGATCAGTTGAACGGCACGGGGTAAGGCCGATCTATCTCCAACAACTTGCATAAACCGCTGGTGCGTGGGCATTGTCCGCCGAATGGTGGCAGTGCTCGGCACGATCGGTTCCCTGATGGTCGTCCTGATCCTCATCGTCTTGGCCGTGGTCGTCGGCCTGGTGGTCTTCCTGGCCGTCCTCGTGCTGATAGCCGGGACGATGACCGACTGGCGCGCGTTGTTGCGGCGGCTCACGCGCAGGAAGGCGCGGCTTGAGCTGAAACGCAGCGGCGACACGGTGCCCGACCGGATGCGCGCCGAACTCAGCGGCACCACCCCGTCCCTGCGCCGCCGCTTCCACCTCGGCGGCACCCACCCCAGGGGTCCACGCCGCACCCCGGGCGACCCGCGCCCCCGGCTGCGCCGCCACGAGAACAGGGAACAGCACACCAAGATCTAGGGGCGGGGGCCGGCTCAGGCGGACATCAGGTCAGGGCCGATGGCTCCGGGGGCGTAGCGGAGCCGCTTCTCCAGGCAGACCATCGCGCCGTTCTCGTGACGGTTGCTGAAACGGACGTCGTCGGCGAGCGCGCGCATGATCTGCAGACCGCGCCCGTGCTCGGAGGTGGGATCCGGCTTGACGATCTTGCGGGGGTCGAAGCCGTTGCCGGCGTCGATGACCCTGATGACGCACAGGTGGTCGCGGACGGTCGCGCTGACGGTGTAGTCGTCGCTGGGCTCGGCGTGCCGGATGACGTTGGAGCACGCCTCGGTCAGCATGAGCTCGATGTCATCGCGGACCTGATCCTCCACTCCGAGTGACCGCAGCGTTCCGTCGAGCATCTGCCGGGTCAGCGGCACGCTGGCCGCATCCCTCGGCAACCGGAGCGCTATCGTGGCTTCCACGGCGCCTCCTTCCTGCTTCCTGGCGGATGCGTGCCAGGACTTCTTCCCGCGATTGCCCGGCCCAATCGCCCCTTCCGCCCTCCTACGGCTCCAGCAGCCGCATGGCCACTTCCATGGTGGCCTTGTCGATCTCCTCATCCGACAGCTCGGTCTCAAGGGTCAGCCATTTGCCGGCGTGGAGCGCGAACAACGCCATCGAGCGGCTGATCCGCTCCGTCGGGGTGGCGCCGGGGTCGCTCATCTCCCTGGTCAGCGTCATCATCGTCTCGCGCATCCGGGTGAGCTGCGGATGGTCGCGCATCGCCGTCTGGTTGCGCTCCAGGAACTTGGCGACGTCGAGATAACGGCTCCGCTTGAGCGTTTCGGCGTAGCGTTCGAGCAGTTCACGCCGTGTCTGCAAGGTGTTCGGCCGGCTGCGGAACCAGGTGAGCAGCTCTTCCAGCTCCGTCATACGCATCTCGACCAGGCTGGCGATGATGTCGTCCTTGGTCCTGAAGTGGTAGTAAAGAGCGGCCTTGGTCACCCCGAGCTCTTCGGCGATCTCGCGCAGAGAAGTCGCCTCGTAGCCCTGCTCGGTGAAGAGCCTCAGCGCGATCTCCTGGATTCGGGTTCGCGTATCTTCTCGCACTTTCACACCTATATTCCGACTTGACGGCCGACAAGTAAGTATCTACCTTATTCTAGGCTTGCCGGTCGGCAAGTAAGCAAGATCGGAAATTCAGGGGGTGGGGGCAGTGACGGAGGCAGCCGGACGGCGCCGCGAGGTCATGGTCGTCCTGCCGGGGCTCATGCTGGCGATGGTCCTGGCGTTACTGGACAACATGATCGTGGGCACGGCCATGCCGCGCATCGTCCGAGAACTCGGGGACCTGACCCACTTCTCGTGGGTCGTCACGGCGTACGTGCTGGGCACGACCGTCTCGACCCCGATCTGGGGCAAGATCGGCGACCTGTACGGACGCAAGAACATCTTCATCATCTCCATCGTCATCTTCATGATCGGCTCGGCCCTCTGCGGCATGGCGGGCTCGTCGCTGTTCGGCGGCGCCGAAGGCGGCATGACGGAGCTCATCGTCTTCCGCGCGATCCAGGGGCTCGGCGCGGGCGGCCTGATGGTGAACGTCATGGCCATCATCGGCGACCTCGTCCCACCCCGCGAACGCGGCCAGTACCAGGGCATCATGGCCGCCATCATGTCGCTGGCGATGATCGCGGGCCCGCTCGTCGGCGGCTTCATCACCGACCACCTCGACTGGCGCTGGGCCTTCTACGTGAACCTGCCCATCGGCGCCGTCGCCCTCGTCCTCATCGTGGCGCGGCTGCACCTGCCCAAACACCACAACCGCGTCCGCATCGACTGGCTGGGCGCGATCCTGCTCTCGCTCGGCATCACTGCCTTGGTGCTCATCACCACCTGGGGCGGAACCGAGTACACGTGGGGCTCCTGGCAGATCCTCACCCTGGCGGCCGTCGCCGTGGTGACGCTGGCGCTGTTCGTCCTGGCCGAACGCCGGGCCGCCGAGCCCGTCATGCCGCTGCAGCTCTTCGCGAACCGCAACTTCACCCTGATCTCGCTCATCGGCTTCCTGCTCGGCTTCGCCATGTTCGGCGCGATCAACTTCCTGCCGCTGTTCCAGCAGCTCGTGCAGGGCGCCTCCGCCACCAACTCCGGCTTGCTGCTGCTGCCGATGATGGGCGCCTCCATGGTGGTCTCGCTGTTCGTGGGACGGGCCATCACCACCACCGGCAAGTACAAGGTGTACCCGGTGATCGGTGGCGTCGGCATGATCGTGGGCATGTGGCTGCTGTCCACCATGGACGTCACCACACCCGCCTGGGTGACCGGCGTCTACATCGCGGTGCTCGGCCTCGGCATGGGCTTCCTCATGCAGACCACGTTGCTCATCGCGCAGAACAGCGTCGAACAGCGCGACCTGGGCGTCGCCAGCAGCACCTCGACGTTCTTCCGCTCCATCGGCGGCTCGTTCGGCATCTCCCTGTTCGGCGCCATCTTCAACAACCACTTCCTGTCGGAGCTGACCGGGCGGTTCGGCCCGCAGGTGGCCGGGAAACTCGCCAAGGGCGGCTCCCAGATCGACGCCGCGACCCTCGCCCAGATGCCCGCCCAGCAGCGCACCGGGCTGCTGGAGTCATTGGCGGTGTCGATTTCCGGGGTGTTCTGGTGGGCCATCGCGTTCGCCGTCGCCGTACCGGTGCTGGCGGCCTTCATCAAGGAGATCCCGCTACGCGGCGCCGGCCCGGCAGAGCCCGCCAACGCGAAGACGCCCACACCGGCAGCCGGCTGAGCCCTGACGGGGCGGAAAATGGGAGGCGGATGGATGGGGTGAGTGTGGACAATCCACCGTATGCACACCTTCAGCCGTCCCCGGGTGGAAGACGCCGACGCCCTGTACGAGCTCATCTCCACCTACGAACGCGCAGTGCTCGGCGCCCCGGACACGACTCCGGAGGATGTCGCCGACGAGCTGGCAGAGCCCGGCTTCGACCGTGACAAGGACGGCTGGGTGGTCCGCGCGCAGGACGGGCGGCTCGACGGGTGGGCGTGGGCCTGGGCCGCGGGAGACGGCGACCTCATCGAGGTCGACGTGATCGTACGCCCCGGCGCCGGGGACCTGGCCGAGAAGTTGTGGCCGCTGGTGTCGGGGCGGGCCCGCGAGCTGGGCGCGGAACGCGGCCACGACGCCGTCACCCTGCACGTCGGCCTCTACCGCGCCGACCAGGGCAAGCAGGCCCTGGCCAAGGGGTGGGGCTTCGAGCCGGGCACCAGCTTCCACCGCATGCGCATCGACTTCGACGGGCCGGTCGAGCCGCCCGCCGTACCGGCCGGGCTCACGTTGCACGGCGGCCAGAGCGAGGAGGTACGGCGCGAGGCGCACCACGTGCACCAGGAGGGGTTCGCCGAGCACTTCGGATTCGCGGCGATCGACTACGACCTGTGGTACGAGCGCAGGCAGGCGCAGAGCGCGACCGACTGGAGCCAGCTCGTCCTGGCCAGGATCGACGGCAGAGCGGCGGCCGTGGTGATCGGCAACAACCAGTTCGTCTCCGACCAGGACTGCGGCTACGTGGCCACGCTCGCCGTGCTGCCGCGCTTCCGTGGCCGCGGGCTCGGACGGCTCCTGCTGCGCCACGCCTTCGCCGCCGACGCCGCCCGCGGACGCAAGGGCACGATCCTGCACGTCGACTCGGGCAACACCACTCCGGCGCTGGGCCTGTACGAGTCGGCCGGCATGCGCCCGGTGATGGCCATCGACATCTGGCGCCGCCGCCTGTGAACCGAACGCTCGAAACAGCCGAAAGCCGGAACGGCCGGCGGTCAGACGCGGTGCCGGGCCAGGTGGTCGAGCACCGACTGGTTGGCCTCCCAGCCGTCGGGAAACTTCACCGGCACCCCGAGCTGCACCGGCTCGGCCGACGGATGGGCGTCGAGCAGTTCGGCGATGCCCGCCCTGGCCACCACCACGCACGCGTGCCGATGCCGGGAGGCCAGCACGCACAGCCGTCCCGACTCCAGGTGGAAGGCGGTGGCGTCGCGCCGCCCCGACAGCGGATGGAGGACGACGGTCACGTCGTACTCGCGCCCCTGCAGCCGGTTGGCGGTGTCGACGGTGATCTCCGGCGGCAGCCCGGCAGCCCTGATGGCGGCCACCTGGTCGCGGTGCGCCGCCCCGACCGCGATCCGCTCGGCCGTGACCGGCCGCTCGCCCTGCTCGGAGTAGGCCGTGGCGCCCCGCTGCAGCAGCCGCTCGGCCAGCAGCGCCACCGCCTGGACGGCCTCGCCGTCGGTGCGCACGGTGTGCCGGTTCGGCAACTCCAGCAGCGCCCACCCCGACCGGGCCGCCTCCTCCAGCGCCCGGTCGTGCACGGTGCCCATGCCGCCCGTGGCCAGCTCCAGCCGCCGATCGGCGAAGCCGGTGCCCGAGCGGAACCCGGTGAACGGGTAGAACGCCCGCGACACCACAGGGGCGGCCGAGGCGGGCAGCCGCCACGACACCGGCAGCCGGTGCACGGGCAGGTCGGGATTGTGCCGCAGCAGCACCGACACCGCGCTCTGCAGCGGGTCCCACGACAGCCCCGACCAGCGGTCGCCGTCCACGATGGAGAACGGGTCGAGCTGCCCGGGATCGCCCACGAACAGCGCCCGCTCGAACAGCCCCGCGATCCGCAGCAGCTTGTCCGAGCGCATCTGGTACGCCTCGTCCACGATCGCCCATGGCCACACCCGGCCGCCGATCCACGCCCATTTGTCCGCGGTCGCGATGACGATGTCCGGATCGGCGAGATCCTGGATCCTGGTGCCGAAACGCACCCCCGGCAACTCCAGCATGCGCAGCGGCGGCACGTAGCCACCCGCCGACAGCCGGCCCACACTGAGCCGGGGATGTTTGTCGGTGATCCGCACGACCAGGTCGTCGACCTGCTCGTTGGTCTGGGCCACGATCATCAGCGGCTCGCCGGTGGCCGCGATGTGCGCCGCCGCGCGTACGACGAGCGTGGACTTGCCCGCGCCCGGCGGCGAGTCGACGACCACGCCGCGGTGCCTGGGCAGGTCGGCCAGCACGTTCGCGATGACCTGCTCCGGGCTCTCCGTCACGACCACTCCTCCTGGGCATCCTCGTCGTCGGGCACGTACTCCTGCGGCGGCCCGCCGTGCGTCCACGGCGTGGCCTCGGAGTCGGGCAGGTTGGGCGAGCCCTGGAAGTCGTCGGTGAGCGAGGTGTAACAGACCCGCTCGCCGACGTCGGGCACCGCGCCCGGCGCGGCCGTCTTGCCCCGGCCCATGCCCTTGGTGATCTTCAGCGTGGCGAGCCCGTCACCGGCCTCGACGAGTTCGGCGCCCTGGGCGCGGCGCTGCGGGGTGCCGAGAGTGGTGCCGGGCGCCAGGCGTACCGGATCGTCGGTTTTGATCACCACCAGGGGGCGGAGCTTGCGTGAGCGGCCCTCGCCCTCGACGTTGTCGGGCACGGTCTCGACCACCTCGCCCGCGAACGCCTCCCCGGTGAGCCGGTACTCGGCCATGACGAGCGGGTCGTCATAGGCGCGCTGCACGTCGTAGGCGGCCTGGGCGCGTTCCATGCGGGCCAGCTTGGCCGCCGCGGAGATCGCGCCGTCGCGCCGGGCCTGCGGCGGCGCGCCCTCGGCGATGTGGGCCGCCATGCCGCTGAACGAGCCGCGGTCCTGCTCCCACCGCTGCGCCACGCTCGCGCCCTCCTCCAGGCCCGCGAGCAGGTCGACGGCCTGCCACATCAGCCGCCAGGTGGGTTCGAGCTGGGTACGCAGCGCCTCGGTGACCCGCTCGGCCGACCCGCTCTCGATGGCAGGGGCGAGCACCTCCGCGTCGAACCCTGGATCGGTCGCAGGCCCCGCGGGCGGCCAGATCAGCGGGTCCTCGGCCGCCTCGCTCGGCCCCTCGGTGATCCAGCCGAGCAGCGCGGCCAGGTTGGCGTCCTCCAGCCCGCTCTGCCCGCTGGCCCAGTGGCGGCCCAGCTCCTCGGTCATGGCCAGCAGCGACGACGAGCCGGGGTAGGCCGCCCGTTCCCCGAAATAGGTCAGCCACCGCCCCAGCAGCGGCACCACGTCGGGCACCGGGTAGGGCCCGTCGGCGCGGCGGAAACGGGTCGAGCGGCCGAGCAGCCGGGTGAAGGCCACGCCCGTCTGGTTGGGGACGATGAGCTGCGGCGCGTCCAGCGCCCGCTCGTAGGGGTCGGCGTTCTTGCGCTCGACCGTCTCGGTGTCGGCCACGAAGCCCTCGATGTAGGCCAGCAGCACCCCGGCCAGCTCGGCGGCCCAGGCGAAGCGCTGGTCGCGGTTGCGCGGCTGGGTGACCACGAGCAGGCGCGGCCGCCGGCGGTCGGTGCCGAGCATGGCGGCCAGCGGCGCGGCGGCCTCGCCCGACAGCCGAAGCGGGATGAACACCATCGGCCGCGGTGCCAGATGCACGTGCCTGACGGTCGCGATGGGCTGCGCGATGCCCTCCTCCATGGCCCGCAGCCGGGCGAGCGAGGTCAGCAGGCTCAATTCAGGCACTCCCTGCGCAGGCGTTCGGCGTTGCGGAGCAGCCGGGCGATCTCCTCCTGCCCCTCGGCAGGGGCGCGCGTGCCGTCGGCCAGCCCGAGCGCCTCGGCCACCGACGCCACCCCGCCGAGCTCGTCGCGCACCTGACGGCCCAGCAGGTCGGAAGCGCCCTCCTGGCGGGCCTCGTCACGGCAGAAGAAGCACATGTCGCAGGCGGACAGGCAGTCGGGGGCGTAGCGGGCGGTGGTCCTGCGCAGCGCGTCCGCCAGCTCCGCCACCGGCCTGGTGGGACGCCCGTCCTCGCCGGGGAGCAGGTCGAAGGTGAGGTCCTCGGGCAGCCCTTCGAGCAGGCGGTCGAGCGAGGTCATCCTGGTGAGCTGACGGCGCAGCACGGCGAGCTGCTTGCGCACGTCGACCAGGGTCGCGACCGGGCGGTTGGCGAAGTTCTCCGGGCAGATCAGGACCACGTCGTGGGAGACCTTCGACGGGTCGTGGCCCAGCTCCTCCAGCAGGGTGCGCAGCGCCAGCACGTACACCGCCGCCTGCCGCGCCGCCGCCGCCACCGCCGACGGGTCGGCCTGGCCGTCGATCACCGCGAACGACTTGATCTCCACGATGTGGAAGCGCCCGCCGAGCTGGAAGGCCACCACGTCGGGCTCCAGGTAGGCGGTGTGCCCGGCGATGTCCATCGTCAGCAGCGGGTGGTCGTACAGCGTGCCCGCGTCCTCGGCGCCGCCCGCGGCGCGGTCGATGAGCGTCCTGGTGTGGGCGTGGCGCAGGTGGGCGCCGACGTTCTCCACGTCGTGGTAGGACACCTCTGCGACCGGCAGCCCGAGCAGCTCGCGCAGCATCCGCAGCAGCTCCGCGCACCCGTCGGCCTTGACCTGCGCCTCGAACATGTTGCCGCGCGTGATCGCGAACGGCGACTGGCCGAACGGCGCGGGGAAACCCAGATGGTGAGCCGCGGCGTCCTTGTCGATGCCGGCGCCGTCCAGCAGCGCCCTGCGGGAGCAGCCCGGGTTGGCGGCCAGGGCCGCGATGGCGCGGGCGTCGTGCGGGCGGGACGGCGTCGTGCCACGCAGGGCGTCGAGGCGGTGCACATGGTCGCCTTCGCGCTTCAAGCCGCTCACTTGGCCCTCTCTTTCTTGATCGTGCTCAGCGTAGCGGCGCCGAACAGCCGGGCGACGTCACCGAGCTGCGCTGTCGCGCGTCGTGCCAGCTCGGCGCGGTCCCGCGTGTCGCGCCCCGCGTGCACACCCAGCTCGGCGCGGGCCGCCTCGATCACCCGCCCGCGGTCGGGCGGGCCGATCTCGGCGTCGGTGGCGCCGGGGATGTTCCTGGCCATCCTTGCCAATAACCGCGAGGTCCGCTCAGCGTCGCCGTCGTGCGAAGCCACCGCGATGGCGCAGGTCAGGAAGTCGACACGCGGGCTGAGCGGCCCGACCACGCGCCGCTCCAGCGGCCAGGTGCTGAGCGTGAGCAGGCCGCGGGCGGGGGAGAGGCGGTCGGTCAGGGCCGCACACAGGTAGAACGGGCGTCCGCCGGGTGAGGACCGGAACGAGCGCTCCTCGTCCCTGCGCAGGCTGGTGAGCTGGCCGCTGCGGATCGTGCCGCCGAAGAACGCGTCGCTGACGGCCACGACCAGCCTCGGCTGCGCCGCCGCCCCCAGCAGCCGCAGCCCCTGGTGCACCTGCTCCCTGACGGTGACCAGGCGCGGCGGCTCGGGCGCGGCCTGCGGCTGCTCGCCGCTGACCAGGGCGTCCCAGGCGCGTTCCGCGGTACGCAGCTCGGCGCGCAGGACGCGGGCGCCGGCACCGTCCTTGACCCGCATCGCCTTGCGGACGCCCGCCCGCAACTCGTCGATCCGGCGCTCCAGATCGTCCAGCCGGTCACTCATGGCGCGAGCGTACCAACAGTCCCAGTATTTTCCAGTATTTCGGCGGTATCGTCGCCATCACGTGATCTACATCGTAAAGGCGGGCGCGCAGGCTGGTTTTCCGCACCTCACTCCAACGTGCCCGCCCTTCTCCACGCCGCCGCACTTCGGCAGGGGTGCCTTTGGGGAGGTGAGGAGTGACACCGGCAAGTGCGGAAACGCGGGGTTAGGCGGGCACCGCCGACACCCAGGTACGGTCCTCGGTCAGGAACCCGTCCAGTCGCAGCCCCTCCGTGGCCAGCTCGGCCGCGAGCTCGTCGTCGGTGAGCCGCTTGGAGGAGAACGACTGCGTCCAGACCTTGGCGTCGCCGTAGGTGTAGCGCATCGTCGCGTGGTAGACGCCGGGGGAGACCTCCTCGACGGCCGCCATCGTGATCGTGACGTCGCCGTCGGTCCTCGTTCTGCCCACGTACCACCTGTCGTGCGCGGAGGCCGGCATCCACTGGATCAGTACCACGCCGCCCGGGACCACGTGCCGCGCGCAGGTGGCGATCAGCTCCCGCCTGTACGCGTCGTCGGCGGTGTTGACGAGCTGGGAGGCCAGCATGACGGTGTCGAAGCGCCGATCCAGCCGTAGCCCCTCCACCCGGGCGAGCACGGTCTGGGCGTCCTGCACGAGGGCCAGCATCTCTGGGGACTCGTCCACGGCGACCACCTCGAAGCCGAGGGCGAGCAGCGGGTGCGTCACCCTGCCCACGCCCGCGCCGAGCTCCAGGACCGAACCGCCGGGCGGGGTCACCTGGGCGACCAGCTCGGGCTCGCCGTTGGGCGGGAGCATGCTGTAGAACTCGACCGGAGATCCGTCGGGGGAAATGGGGCCGGGGCCCGTGCCATTGTTCCGCATGACCCGACGCTAACCCGCCCACCTTCCCCCCGCACCCCCCAACAACCCGCCCACCCTTTCTCGCGCACCCCAACCATCCACGCGATCCGCGCCGTTTCCCTCGCGCCGCATCATCCGCACCTCGACGCCCCGCGTCTCCTCGCCCAGCCCCACACCGCACCACCGGCACGGTGCCCACCCCCGCCTCTCCGCCCCGTTTCAGGCCGCTCCAACTCGTTCCGCACGTCGTGTTACCGCGCACCGCTGCGGGTTTCTCCGCCGGGGGTCCCCGTCCTGTGCACGCTTGGCGTCGCTCGGTTGTTCCGATGCTCGGCCGGGCCGTCGCAGAGGCTCGCGACCGGTCGTGTCGGCGGGGCCGGGGGATGAGGTTCGATGGGTGCGGGACGAGGGGACTATGCCCCTGTGACCCCTGAGATTCGTCAACTGGCGGGCGCCGCCGCAGGTCTGGTAGCCCTGGCCCCCGTCTACTACCTCACCGAGGCCGCCGCCAGGGCGCTGCGCGTGGGTAACGCCACATTCGCCCCCTCACCCCAGGGCCTGGCCTACCTGGGTGCGGTGGCGCTGATCATCAGCCTCCTGATGGCGTGGCCGGCGGCGGCGCTCGGCTGCGGGCTGCCGCTGGCCGCGGCGGGGTCCCTGTTCGTCCTGGACCTGGACTCCGCGCTCGGTGTGGCGGTCCGCCTGCCGTGGGCGGCGGAGGGCGGGCTCCCGTGGTCGCGTCCCGACGGCCTGCCGTGGGCCGAGCTGGCCGAGCCGCCCGGCACCATGGCGGGCATGACCGGCCTGTACGCGCTGATCGGCGTGCTCCTGGTGCTCTCGGCGCTGCTGCCCGGCCGGTTGCGATCTATATTGAGCGGGTGAGCGGACGGGACCCGGATCGGCGCAGGGCGTTGCTCGACGCCGCCGATCGGGTGATCCTGAGCGAAGGCCCCGAGGTGTCGATGGCGGCCATCGCCGTGGAGGCGGGCATCACCAAGCCCATTCTCTACCGCCACTTCGGCGACAAGAGCGGATTGTACGAGGCGCTGGCCGACAGGCACGTTCGCACGGTGATCGCGCTGCTGCGGCCCAAGCTCGCCGAGACCGGCGCCGACGTGCGGGCCAGGGCCGGGGCGGCCATCGGCGTCTACCTCGACCTGGTCTCGGCCAACCTCAACCTCTACCGCTTCCTGTTCCACCGGGCCGGCGCCGAGGACACCAGGGTCCGCTCCCACATGACCTCGCTGGTGCGCAGCCTGGGCGAGGAGCTGGGCGGGATGTTGTCGGCCGAGCGGGTGGTGCGCGACCCGGTCAGGGCCCAGGTGCTCGGGCACGCGTTCGTCGGGATGGTGCAGACGACCGGCGACTGGTGGCTGGAGCACCAGGAGGTCGACCGCGCGCAGGTGGTGGAGGGCCTGGTCGACGTGATCGCGGCGGCACTCACGTCCGGGCGGGTCTAGCGGCGCTCACGTCCGGGCGGGTCTAGCGGCGCTCGCGTCCGGGCGGTTCTAGGCGGCGCGCAGCATTCGCGGCAGGTCCCACTCGGTCGCGCAGACGCGACGCCCGATCGCGCCCGGCTCAACCGAGCGCGTCCCGCCGCGCAGGTGCCGCCTGGTCTGCATGACGCAGATGATGCCTATTTGAGCACCCCGAACGTCTCAACGCCACCCGGTCGACGGGCGGCCCGCCGGCCGACTCGTAGGCCGCGACCAGGGCGGGGTGGCCGCCGAACCCGCCCGCCGGCAGCGGCGAGCCGAACCGCCACGTTTTCACGCACAACCACTCCAGGTCCTCGAGGGGATCACAGGCATGGGCCGGCTCCCAGTCGAGCACCGCCCTGAGACCCTTGGACCCGACGATGAGGTTGCCGTTGCGGAAGTCGTCGTGCACGCGGCAGCGGATCCTCCTGCTGCTGCCGCGGCACGCACGACGGCGGCATGCGGTGCACGGTGGCCGGCGCCCGGTCAAGGCAGCCAGCTCACCCGGTCGCGCAGGAAGGCGTACCCGACGAAGGCGACGGCGTCGATGAGCGTGTGGGCCACGATCAGCGGCATGGCCCGCCCCCAGCGCTGGTACAGCCGCCCGAACACCAGCCCCATCACCACGTTCCCGACGAACCCCCCGAACCCCTGATACAGGTGGTAGGACCCCCGCAGCAGCGATGACACCACGACCGCCCGCCACGGCCCCCACCCGGCCTGCCCCAGCCGGTGCAGCAGGTAACCGGCCACGATGACCTCTTCCAGCACCCCGTTCTGGGCGGAGGCCAGCAGCAGCACCGGCACCTGCCACCACACTTCGGGCAGTTGGCCGGGTACGACGGTCAGGTTCACGCCGGACGCCCACACCGCCAGGTAGAAGGCCAGCCCGCTGCCGCCGATCGCGGCCGCCAGCAGCGCCCCGCGCACCGTGTCGCGCCCCGGCTCCCGGAAGTCGGCGCCGATCGTGCGCATCGACTCGCCCGAGCGCACCATCAGGTACGCCACCAGCCCGACCGGCGCCACCGCGATCGCGATCTGGACGAGCTGCAACGTCAGGTCCAGCCAGGGCCGCCCCGGCGCCATGGACCCGACGAGCACCGCCTGCTGGTTCTGCAGCTCCTTGGGCGCGGTGAGCGCCCCGACCAGCCGCACGAACGCCAGCAGCGCGCTGGCCCCGAGCGAGACCGACAACACGGCGATGACCTCGGCCCTGATGAGCTTCGGCCCGAGCACCGGGGGCGGTGCGAGGGGAGAGGGTGTGTGCATGGCCGCAGAGTAGCCCCGAAATGATCGGACCCGGATAAAACCCCACAAGCTGGCGTCTCTGCCGCCCGGCTGGGCGTGGCCGACGACGTCGAGCTGGCCGCCGCCGTCCGCGAGGGCCGGATCGCCGGCGACCACGCCCTCGTCACCGTCCTGGAGCAGGCCGTGTGGGCCAAGCTCGAGGTGGCCGACCCCGGCCACCTCGAGGCGGACTGACCCGGGTCAGTGAGAGCCGGTGGGGTCGAGGTCCTTGACCTTCGGGTCGCCCTCGTCGGCGAAGTAGTCGTCGCGCGCCGTCGCGTCCTCGCCGTCGGCGACCTTGGCCGCGCGGAAGGCCAGCGTGCCCAGCACCGCCACCACCAGGTTGACGGCCAGCGCCAGGAACCCGGCGTAGATCGTCATCTTGGTGTCGAACCCGAGGTTCGACAGCCCGAACGCCGAGCCGCCGAAGTGCTGCTTGCCGTTGGCCGGGTTGGGGATCAGGTACAACATCCACATGCCCGCCGCCAGCCCGGCCGCCCAGCCGGCGATCAGGCCGCCCTTGTGGAACCAGCGCGTGTACAGGCCCAGCGCCACCGAGGGCAGCGTCTGCAGGATGATCACGCCGCCGATGAGCTGCAGGTCGATGGAGAACTGCGGGTCGAGCAGCAGGATGCACAGCACCGCCCCGACCTTGACCACCAGCGACACCAGCTTGGAGACGTTGGCCTCCTGGGCGTCGGTGGCGTTCTTGTTGAGGTACTCGCGGTAGATGTTGCGGGTGAACAGGTTAGCCGCCGCGATCGACATGATGGCCGCGGGGACGAGCGCGCCGATGCCGACGGCGGCGTAGGCGACGCCGGTGAACCAGTCGGGGAACATCTGGTCGAACAGCATGGGCACGATCGTGTTGGTGTCGGGCTTGCCGTTCTCGCCGACGACCGGTTTGGTGCCGGCCGCGATCGCCATGAAGCCCAGCAGCGCGATCAGGCCCAGCAGGAAGCTGTAGGCGGGCAGCGCCGACATGTTGCGCTTGATGACGTTGCGGTTCTTCGAGGCCAGCACGCCGGTGAGGCTGTGCGGGTAGAGGAACAGCGCCAGCGCCGAACCGAG
This sequence comes from Nonomuraea purpurea, assembly GCF_042650645.1. NCBI lineage: Bacteria > Bacillati > Actinomycetota > Actinomycetes > Streptosporangiales > Streptosporangiaceae > Nonomuraea > Nonomuraea purpurea. Next base: position 279,543 of record NZ_JBHSBI010000003.1, on the reverse strand, counting down.
CGCCAGCGTTATGTACTGGAGCTGGTTGGCGGCGTTGAGGGTGATCCCGTCGCCCTGGGCGGGGGTGGCGTCGAACTTGGCCTTGGCCGCGTCGAAGATCGAGTCCCAGCCGCCGAGCTGGGACGGGATGTAGATGACCGCGGCCAGGATCACGATGTAGATGAGCGTGTCCTTGACGAAGGCGATCAGCGCGGGCGCGCGCAGCCCCGACTGGTAGGTGTAGGCGGCCAGGATCGCGAAGGCGATGATGATCGGCAGGTGCCCGGTGATGCCCATCGACTTCAGCACGGCCTCGATGCCGACGAGCTGCAGCGCGATGTAGGGCATCGTGGCCACCAGCCCGGTGATCGCGATGGCCAGCGCCAGCGTCGGCGAGCCGAACCTGGCCCGGACGAAGTCGGCCGGCGTGACGAATCCGTGCACGTGCGAGACCGACCACATCCGCGCCAGCACCAGGAACACCAGCGGGTAGACGACCACCGTGTACGGCAGCGCGTAGAACCCCAGTGCCCCGGAGCTGAACACCAGGGCGGGCACCGCCACGAAGGTGTAGGCGGTGTAGAGGTCGCCGCCGACCAGGAACCAGGTGATCCAGGAGCCGAAGTTGCGCCCGCCCAGGCCCCATTCGTTGAGGCTGGCCAGGTCGGTGGGCCGCCGCCAGCGCGCGGCCACGAAGCCCATGCCGCTGACCAGGAGGAACAGCAGGACGAAGACGACCAGCTCGGTCGTGTGCTCGCTCATTTGGTCATCCGGTAGACGATGGTCGTCGTCGTGACGCCCACCACGATGAACGCGATCTGCAGCCAGTAGAAGAGCGGGAAGCCCAGCAGGCGCGGTTCGTCGGCGTTGAACAGGAACGTCAGCAGCGGCAGCACGATCGGCAGGACCAGCAGCCAGTTCCACGGGCTGCGGTCGGTACGCGGCTGCCCGGGTTCCCCGGTAGTCATCGACCCTCCGATGAATCGACAGTTTGTCAGAGGGGAGAGTAATTTATGGCGGTATTAAACCCAAAGACCGTTATGTCACGTTTTGGCCTAGATGTTGCAGGCGTGCGTCTGGCATGCCCGCAACGGCACCTTAATGACGGACCGCCACCCGAAGATCACTCGATCGGCGAACGGTCGGTTGCCCGCGGCGAACGGTCGCCAGGTGTGTGCGCGGCTCAGGCCGTCCTGTCGGCCGCCGTCTTCGGCTCGTGCCGCACGTCGCCCGGCTGCCCGACGGGCCGCGTCCAGGCGGCGAACTCCACCAGCGTCCCGTCGGGGTCCTTGAAGTAGATCGAGCGCACGAACACGCCGTCGTGCATCTCGGGCGCCACGCCGAACTCGCTGTCGTCGTGGTTGAGCAGCACGCCCACGTCGACGCCCTTGGCGATGAGCCGCTCGCGGTACTCCTCGATCTTGTCCGGCGGCACGTCGAAGGCGATGTGGTTCATCGAGCCGACGGCCGAGACCAGTTCGCCCCGGTCAGGCAGGTTCTTCGGCGCCGACACCCCCGGGACGCCGTCGGGCGCGTCGGGGAACCAGAAGAAGGCCAGCGCGTTGCCGCCGCCGCAGTCGAAGAAGAAGTGCTGCCCCCAGCCCAGCGGCAGCTCGATGGTCTTGATCAGCGGCATGCCCAGCACGCCCGAGTAGAACTCGACCGTCTGCCGCATGTCCGAGCAGACCAGCGCGACATGGTTGACGCCACGGAGCTCGAATTCGCCGTTCATGGTAACTCCCTGCTTATCACAGGGATTCAGCAAAAAACATGACATGAGGTGTCGGCTTTTCGCGGCACGATCGTCGCCATGATTGCGTTGGTGGCGGGGGCGACCCGCGGAACGGGACGAGGAATAGCGGTCGCGCTGGGCGCGGCGGGCGCGACGGTGTACTGCACGGGACGCAGCACGCGCGCCCAGCGGTCGGAGATGAACCGGCCGGAGACCATCGAGGAGACGGCGGAACTGGTCACGGCCGCCGGGGGCGCCGGCATCGCGGTCCAGGTCGACCACCTGGACTCCGAGCAGGTGCGGGCGCTGGCCGGGCGGGTCGAGAGCGAGCAGGGCCGGCTCGACGTGCTGGTCAACGACGTGTGGGGCGGCGACCACCTGTGGGAGTGGGACACCCCCGTCTGGAAACACGACATGGACAAGGGGCTGCGATTGTTGCGGCTGGCGATCGACACCCACATCATCAGCAGCCGGCACCTCCTGCCGCTGATGATCAAGGACAAGGGCGGGCTGGTCGTGGAGGTCACCGACGGCACCTGGTCCTACAACGAGACCCGTTACCGGGAGAACGTCTACTACGACCTGGCCAAGATGTCGGTGAACCGGCTGGCCTTCGCCTGGTCGAACGAGCTGCGCCCGTACGGGGGGACGGGGGTGGCCGTCACGCCCGGGTTCCTGCGCTCGGAGGCGATGCTGGACAACTTCGGCGTCACCGAGGACAACTGGCGCGAAGCCAAGGTGGACGACAGCTGGATGGTCTCCGAGACGCCCGCCTACGTCGGCCGCGGCGTGGCCGCGCTCGCCCAGGATCCCGACCGGCAGCGCTGGTCCGGCAAGTCCGTGACCAGCGGCGACCTCGCGCAGGCGTACGGGGTGACCGACGTGGACGGCAGCCGCCCGCAGGTGTGGCGCTACATCATCGAGGCCCGCGAGAACGGCGGGAACACCGGCTGGGAGTCCTACCGGTAGGGCCAGGAAGCGCCGGCCGGGAGTTGCGCCGGTAGCGGCCCGGAACGCCGGGCCGCTACCG